>JAYEJA010000027.1:0-21170 GCA_034660395.1 Actinomycetota bacterium | reverse complement strand
TATAAGTTGATACTGAAGGTGCTGGAGAATAAGAAATTTATTGATGGAGAACTAGCGGAGGAGGTGGCTGCATAGTGAATATTGGAGGATATGTGGACTCTCATCCACAACATTTGACAGTATCTCTGTTCCTTACGGCCTCTTCCTTAAGCTCTGTTAACCTTTCCGGAATATTTCTTTCCGAAAGCAAATTTTTTATTCTGGTATAAATTTCCCTGCTGCCATAAAGAAATTTTCCTTCGTTTAAAATCTTTAGCGCAACCCTGGACTTAAATGTATTAAATTTTAACTGGATTTTAACTTTGCTTATATCCTTTATAATGTAATCTATTTCTTCCCGGTAAGAGGGGTTCTTAATAAGATAGTATTTTTCCCTGTATATCGAATCATCAAGATTTTTCTTTATTTTAAAAGGCAATTTTTCCGTCACTATTATAATATCAAGATCAGATCCATTTATTATTTTACCTGTTGACGCTTCCGGCCTGGGTTCCGAATGTGACATCATATAAACAATATCACCGGCAATTATAAAACAGGTCCGTTCAGTTATAATTCCGGGGCTTTCCTGCCTGCCGGCGATTTTTTTTATTATTTCACCGGCAAGATTGAGCTTCTGCCTGCTTATATTCCTTATTTTCTCATGAATAGAGACTGTCTTTGCTGTAATTTCTTTTAAATCTCCATTCAGCCCCGCAACAGTATAGGTAAGAAATTCCCTTTTTATAGATGGGGAAAGCCTTGCGTATCCCTTAACGCGATTATCAAGTCTTAAGAACCTTTCTCCGAATATTCTAAGTGTGATTTCATTATCCTTATTACAGGCACGCCAGAGGGAAAGCTCATCCATTTTCGTACTGTCGCATAGCTCTTTGCCTGTAAGAGGACCCTCTCTACTTAAAATATTTTTGATTTCGTCCATTTTAGATCAGCAAAGCCTGCTGTTTAATTTCATGCGGACAACATATTACTATTAAAATTAAGTTAAAGTAGATAATCCAGTAATATTAATTCAGCTTATCCTTAACAACTCTCACTATCTTATTTGCCAGTCTTTCAGTTTCACTTTTATTCGGGCCTTCCAGCATAACCCTGCAGACCGGCTGTGTTCCCGAATACCTCACAAGCACTCTACCATTAGCGCCGAGTTCCCCTTCTACTTCTGCTATCACGCTTTTTAATTCGGGTATTTCTTCCAGGGGGGCTTTCCTTTTAACCTTTACATTTATTAATACCTGTGGAAAAGTTTTCATTACTTTTGACAATTCAAAAAGGGACTTATTTTCTTTTTTCATAACAGATAGAAGCTGCAATGCAGTTAAAATACCGTCACCCGTCGTATGGTGTTCCTTAAAAATCACATGGCCTGAATCCTCTCCGCCAAGAATGCAATTATTTTTAATCATTTCTTCCAGAACATATCTGTCACCAACTTTTGTTGCTATATTTTTTATGGCCATCTTCTTAAATGCCATAGAAAGACCAAGGTTGCTCATCACCGTTGTAACCACCGTATTATTTTCTAACGCATTTTCATCTTTTAATCTCTTTGCACATATTGCAATTATTTTATCACCATTTATTCTATTTCCCTTCCCGTCAACTGCTATTAGCCTGTCACCGTCTCCATCAAAAGCCAGTCCCACGTCTGAGTTCGTTTCAATAACTTTTTTAGCGAGATTTTCCGGATAAAGCGAGCCGCAGCCAAGATTGATATTTTTCCCGTCAGGGTCAACGTTTAACTCTACAACTTTAGCTCTCATTTCCTTGAACAATTTAGGAGCCGCCCTGTAAGTAGCACCGTTTGCGCAGTCAAGGACTATTTTCATCCCTTCAAGGTCAAGGTTCCCGGGAAAAGAATTTTTAAGAAATACGATATATCTGCCGCTTGCATCTTCTTCTCTTGATACCCTCCCCAGATTCTCGGCATCCATAAGCAGGGTGGGTAGTTTTTTCGAAAGTATCAACTCTTCTATCTGGCTTTCTTCTTCATCTAACAGCTTATAACCTTTTTTTGAAAATATCTTAATACCATTATCCTTATATGGATTATGGGATGCAGAAATCATCATTCCCGCATCTGCATCCAGATTGGTGGTTAAAAAAGCGATACCGGGTGTCGGTACAGGCCCTACCAGTATTACATCGGTACCCATTGAGCATATGCCCGCTACAAGAGAACTTTCTATCATATAACCTGATAGTCTTGTATCCTTGCCAATTACAATTCTTGAACGATGCTTCCTTTTTTTTAATATATATGCAGTTGCCTGACCAATCTGTACAATCATATCAGGGGTAATTGGATATTCATTTGCAACTCCTCTGATTCCATCAGTCCCGAATAACTTACCCATTCTTTACCTCCTTTAATAAGTTCTCATCATGCCCCTGCAGGGCCGCATGACATAATCTATATCCTTTTTCCCAATTTCCGAGTCTGTCTTAATTTTATTATTGTTTTCGGGGGATAATATCCTTTTGCAGTCATATTGGGATATAATAGCACGCCTTTTCCCAGAAGCGTACCCGGGGTTGTAACACTATTACATCCGGTTTCTACATCATCTGCAAAAATAGCTCCAAACTTTCTCAAACCTGTTTCATGCTTTTTCCCGTCCACATTAACCGTGACATTTGATTTTATAATCTTTAAATTAGCCAGTTTCGTGCCGGCGCCAAGATTTACCCTGCCCAGAATACTGTCGCCAATATATGCGAAATGGCCTGTTTTACTTTCCCCGAGCATAGCACATGACTTTAGTTCAGTCGTATGTCCTACCACACAGCTGTCGCCTATAAGCGTATTGCCCCTTAAATAGGCCCCCTGGCGCACCTCCGTATTATCTCCGATAATAGCAGGTCCCTTTATTAATGCCCCCGGTTCTATAACAGTACCCTTACCTATGTATATTTCATCATCCATAAGTACTGCACCTTCATATACTACACTCGCTCCATCAAGAATACTGCCTTCTCTTTTCACAACGAGTTTCTTGTTCAATATACCTATCTCAAATCCGGATTCAATAATTTCACCATTGTATAATATCAGGGTTTTGCTGATTACTTCTCTGCTCTTTCTTAATTTAGAAACATTCGGCTCAATATTATCCTTCAAATATCCTTTAATTTCCTTAAGGGCATCCCATACATATTCAGCATTATCAAAAAGACCTTTGAACCGGGCTTTTGAAAGGTCAAAAAAATCTTCAGGTTTTAACATATCCCCGCTCCTACTAAAAATGTTTTATATTAAAACTCCCTTTTACCCCTTTATATATTCTTTCCTGATATAGGGAGATGACATACAGGACATTAAACCGTAATAATTCAGTTTTAATGATACTATATCTCCGGTCTCCAGTCTTGAAGAATCACTCTTATATCTGCTTGCAGCATCTTTTTTAACTTCCAGAACTGTATGGTCGCTGCTCTGACCTTTTATTTTTAAGTCCGGATTTGAGCATTCAATATTACTGCTATCAACATCCTGGAGTCCGAGAGCCAGAAGAATTTTATATACTTCCTTGTTTCTCCTTTTAGATTCTATTATTTGTGCCTCCAGAAGAAATGTATCCGTGAAAGCTCCCTTTATTGGTTTATAATTAATCGTATCATGTCCCAGGAGTATAGCTTCTCCTATTCTCAACTGGTTAATCCCCTCAGGAACTGTGTCTTTCTCAATCATATTCCAGATGCTTGAATTACCTCCTGATATAACAGGAACATTTATGCCGGTAGCTTCCAGTACTTTCCTTTTTATATCTAAAAGAATTTTCAAGCTTTCCCTGCTGGGTCCATTTTCAACAACACATCTTGCATTTGTACCCAGCCCATAAAGCCGGATGTTTTTAAAATTATCTGTCATCTCCCTGCAGAAATTAACTACATTCTCCGGGAGCAGGCCTTCCCTATCATCATCTGTTTCAACCATAACCAGGACATTATGCACTTTTTTCTTTTTTTGGCAGACCTCTTCAATCTTTTTCAGTGTCTTTAACTGTGTGTTCAAGCTAACATTACAGATTTCAACCACTCTGTCAATCTCAGCAGGCATGGGGCTCCGCAGCATCATAAGCGATTGTTCTTTTCCAAAAAATTGTCTTAACTTTGCAAGATTCTTAAGACGGCTGTCCCCCAGTATTTTAATACCTGCTTTTTTCATCTCTGAGGCTACTCTTAAATCACCCATCACGCATTTGGTAACACCAACAACTGAAATACCCTCTTTTATGCACTTATCATTAACGATACTGCTGTTATTGTATATTTTATCCAGATAGATTTTTAAACAGGGATAATCCATTAAGATTGAGCCTTTACCTCTTGGAGAACTGGGGTTTTTTTCTGGCTTTTTTAAGACCATACTTTTTCCTCTCTTTGATCCTTGGATCACGGGTTAGAAAACCCTCTCTTTTAAGTACTGGCCTATACTCCTGATTAACCTGGAGTAACGCTTTTGAAATACCATGACGCAATGCACCTGCCTGGCCCGAGATACCTCCTCCTGAAAGGTCCACAATCACATCATACGCATCCTCGGTATTTGTAACTCTGAAAGGCTCCAGAATTACCGTGATAAGAGATTTCCTTTTAAAATACTCCTTAAAGTCTCTTGAATTCACTGTAACTTTGCCCTTGCCGGGTATTAAAGTTACTCTGGCTATTGATCTTTTTCTTTTCCCGGTCGCGCTGTATATCGCATTATCTGTCAAATTAATTCTCCTTTTTATATATCAATTTTCTCTGGTTTTTGGGCAGTGTGTATATTTTTATCGCCGCTGTATACCTTAAGCTTCTTTAACATCTTCCTTCCCAAAATGTTATGGGGCAGCATACCCTTTACTGCATTTCTTATAACATGCTCGGGGGTTTTCTTTAGCATTTCTTTAAGACTTGAAACCTTCAGATTGCCAGTATAACCTGAATGACTGTAATATTTCTTATCCATCATTTTTTTTCCTGTAACTTTTATTTTGTCCGCATTTACAACAACTACATAATCACCGCAGTCCAGATGCGGTGTAAATGTCGGCTTATTCTTCCCCCTTAAAATTCTGGCTATAGCGGTACAGAGCCTTCCGAGATTCTTATCCTCTGCATCTATTAAAAACCATTTTCTTTTTATTTCTTCTTTTTTTAAATTAAATGTTTTAATTCCTGTATTAACCATAAATCCCTCCGATTATCTAACATGCTCAACTGCAGTAAGAAAAAGCCCTTTTGCCGGTACTATTTTCCCTGCCAGATTCCTGTCTCTTTTTTTAAGAGCATCCCCTATATTTTCAGGAACTCTCTTTCCCTCTCCTATTTCAAGTACAGTCCCGATTATAATTCTAACCATATTATATAAAAAAGAGTTTGCTGCAATTTTAAAAATCACCATGCCGTATTTTGTTTTTTCTACAGTGAACCTGTAAACCTTCCTCACCGTATTGCTGCTTATGCATTCTGGATTACAGAAAGAACCGAAATCCTTCACACCTGTAAACATCTTTGCAGCTCTTCTCATTGCCCTTATATCCAGTTTCCTGTTTATTAAAATACTGTACCTTTTCAAAAAAACGCTCTGATACTCTTTATTTACTACAAAATAACTGTATTCTCTTAAAACTGCGTCCCTCCTTGCATTAAAAGAGGCGGCCGCTTTTTTAATTTCTTTAATTACTATATCCTCCGGGAGCATACTGTTTAAAGACCATTTAATCCTGTAAATATCCAGTTTCCTTTTTGTGTTAAAACTAATTACCTGGCCTGCGGCATGAACCCCTGCATCAGTTCTTCCTGCGTATTTTAAGTCAATCTCTCTATCAAGTATTTTTGAAAAAACTGCTTCCAGCTGCCCCTGTATAGTATTAACTCCTCCCGGCTGTATCTGGAATCCACTGTAATTCGTTCCGTCATATTCTACAACAGCCATATAGTTGTTAGTCATGTTACCCAGTTTAAATTAATATTTTTCAAAATAACAAAAATTTATCTCTTATTTTTTTAGAAGCTGCATTATAACTATTTCAGCTCCATCTCCAGGTCTGTTTTTATACCTTACAATTCTCGTAAATCCGCTGGACCTTTCATACATAGCCGGAGCCACCTCATTAAATAGTTTCCTGACAGCTCCGGTATTTCCAAGCAATTTTATACAATTTCTTCTTGCCGCCAGATTATCTTTTTTAGCAACGGTTATCAATTTATCAACAAAGCTTCTGACATATTTAGCTTTTGCCAGGGTGGTCTTAATCTCACCATTATCAAACAGCGAAATGGCCAGATTCCTCATAATTGATTTCTGGTTGCTGCTGCTTCCTCCAAATCTTCTGCCTTTTTTCGGTATTACCATAATAAATTTCCCCTGTCCGTTACTTTTGCTTGAAAGATAATCCCAGCTCTTTAATTTTATCTTTAACTTCCTGAATTGACTTCTGGCCGAAATTCCTTATATCCAGAAGCTCACCCTCTGTGTATTCCAGTAATTTTTCCACGGAGTCAATGTCCTCTCTTTTCAGGCAATTATATGCCCTCACGGAAAGTTCCAGTTCTTCAATAGAGGGGTACTCCTGCTCTTTATCTTCTTCTTTAATTTCTTCAAATATAGGTTCATCCTTATCCTGCTTTTCAGAGAGATCTATCATGAGTGCCATATAGTCGTTAATAATCTTAGATGCCTGGCTGAGGGCATCTTCCGGCTTAACACTTCCGTTAGTCTCTATGTCGATTATAAGTCTATCGTAGTTTGTAACCTGTCCGACTCTTGTATTCTCTACTTTGAATTGAACAACCTTCACCGGTGAAAATATCGTGTCAACCGGTACTACTCCTATGGGTTCGCCTTCCTCCGCATTTTCTTCCGCGTTCTTATAGCCCTTATTTTTCTCAATTCTTATTTCTGCATTCAGCTTCCCCTTTTTGGCCAGCGTACATATATACTCCTCCGGATTTACAATCTCTACATCTGAAACACCTTCTATATCCGAAGCCTTTACAGTTGCCGGACCTTTCTTTTCAAGCTTCAGCATTACCGGTTCATCATTTTCCATCCTGAAAACTACATCTCTTAAGTTAGCTATAAACTCCAGCAAATCTTCTCTCATTCCTTCCAGTGTTGAGAATTCATGCATAACACCATCTACTCTAACCCTTGTAATTCCCACTCCTTCTATAGACGACAGCAATACTCTCCTTATAGAATTACCCAGAGTATGTCCAAAGCCCCTTTCCAGCGGCTCAATAACAAACTCACCTGAAAAATCATCCTTATGCTTTACTCTTACATTTGGTTTATGCATTTTTAACAATTTATATCTACCTCCTAAAAAGGAATATTCAAATGAATATTCATATTACTTAGAATACAGCTCTACTATTACACGCTCATTAATAGGAGCTTTAATCTCATTTCTCTCGGGCAGTCTTACTACCTTGCCTTTTAGTTTATCCAGGTCAACTTCCATCCATTCGGATACGTTAAGCGTTCCTCCGCTTTCCCTGGCCTCCGCTACAGGGACTATCTCTCTGCTGGGTTCAGCCACGCTCACTTTATCCCCTTCTCTTAACTGGTATGAAGCTATGTCAACCTTCTTTCCGTTGACAAGAACATGCCCGTGAGAGATTAGCTGCCTTGCCTGCGCTCTGGAAGAAGCAAACCCCATCATATGAACTACGCTGTCAAGCCTTGTTTCAAGGAGCTGAAGCAGAATTTCTCCCGTAACCCCTTTTCTTCTGACAGCTTTTTCATAATAATTTCTGAACTGCCTCTCTTTTACTCCATAATATTTCTTGGCCTTTTGTTTCTCTCTTAACTGTAAATAATAACCTGTTTTCACAACTCTTCTTTTTGCTCTCTTTCCGGGAGCATAAGGCTTCCTTTCCATAACACATTTATCAGAGAAACACCTCTGCCCTTTTAAAAATAATTTTACTTGTTCCCTCCTGCACTTTTTACAGGCAGGTTCTTTAGCCGTTGACATTTACGATAACTCCTTATCTTAAAACTTTCTAAACTCTTCTTCTCTTAGACGGCCTGCATCCGTTATGGGGTATAGGCGTTACGTCCATTATATTACCAATCTCTAATCCGGCTGCCTGAAGAGACCTTACTGCAGTTTCCCTTCCTGAGCCGACACCCTTAACTCTTACATCTACTTTAATAACACCATGATCTCTTGCATTTCTTGCCACTGCGGTCGCAGTTATTTGAGCGGCAAACGGGGTACTCTTTCTCGAACCTTTAAATCCCCGACCGCCGGCACTTCCCCATGCAATCGTATTACCATTCTGGTCGGTAATATTTACGATAGTATTATTAAAGGTGGACTGTATATGCGCAATTCCATATGGTATATTTTTTCTTTCCTTACTTCTAATTCTTCTCTTGCCACCAGTTTTCTTCGCCAACTTCGCCTCCCTGAATTATTAATTTAAGATTTACCTAAACTCTACCTTTTCTTACCCCAACGCCTCTTTTTTTACCTTTTCTGGTCCTTGCATTAGTATGGGTTCTCTGCCCTCGTACCGGCAGCCCCCTCTTGTGCCTTATACCTCTGTATGAATTTATCTCAATCAGTCTTTTTACATTCTGGTTTAATTCTCTCCTCAGGTCACCTTCAATTGTATAACTATTCTCTATATGCTCCCTTATTCTTACTATTTCATCCTCGCTGAGGTCCTTTGCTTTTATGGACTTTCCAATATTTAGTTTTTCCAGTATTTTATCTGCCGTAGACCTTCCAATACCAAATATATATGTCAAAGCTACACAAATATGCTTATCATTCGGTACATCAACGCCTGAAATTCTTACCAATTGAAACCTCCTTAGCCCTGTCTCTGCTTATGACGCGGATTTTTGCAGATAACAATAACCCTGCCGTGTCTTTTTATAATCTTACAGCTTTTACATATTCTCTTAACTGATGGCTTAACCTTCATTTCTTATTCCTTCTTTCCGCCGGACTACAACTAACTTCTTAACAATTATCACTAAAAATCTTTAATTTTAACCATAAAAAAAGTTATTTCTTCCTAAAAATTATTCTTCCCTTACTCAAATCATAAGGTGATATTTCAACTTTTACTTTATCTCCAGGTAAAATTTTTATATAATACATCCTCATTTTGCCTGAGATATGCGCAAGCACCTTATGCCCGTTATCCAGTTCTACCCGGAACATGGCATTGGGGAGTGCTTCCAGAATAGTCCCCTCGGCTTCTATTATGTCTTCCTTTTTAGAAATTTTTTAATCCTCCGCACTAATATTTTAAATTAGAAATAGCACAAATACGTAGACTACCAAAAAACCTTTAGTATGTCCATAAAATTTTCAATAATATTTATTTTTGTCAGGCCTCCGTCAATATCTTCGGACCATCTTTACATAATGCCACCGTATTTTCGAAATGGCAGGAAAGCGCTCCATCACTGGTGGTAACAGTCCAGCCGTCACCCATTATCCTGACCTCACTGCCTCCCAGATTCAGCATCGGCTCTATGGCCAGTACCATCCCCTCTTTTAAAACCGGACCCTGTCCCGGAGGACCATAGTTCAATATTTGAGGATCTTCATGCATCTCCCTGCCTATACCATGGCCCACAAAATCCTTAACTACCGAAAATCCACCTCTTAAAGCGCTACTTTCAACCGCATGCGATATATCTGAAAGTCTGTTGCCAATCCTGCATTTTTCTATACCTGCTTCAAGAGCTTCCTTTGTAGCTTTCCATAATCTCTCAGCATCCCCGCTAGCTCTGCCGACTTTAAATGTCCTGGCAGCATCGCCGTAAAAACCATCTATCTTCGCTCCCACGTCTACAGATACCAGGTCTCCATCCCTTATAATCCTTTTACCGGGAATTCCATGTACTACCTCTTCATTAATTGATACACATACACTGCTTGGATATGGCCTACTGTCAAATCTTCCCCTGTACCCCTTAAAAGCAGGAATAGCATTTTCGCTTTTTATGATTTCCTCAGCTATCCTGTCTATATGCTCACTGGTAATACCGGGTTTTATAATTTCTCCTACTTTTAAAAGAACCTTTCCTACTATCTTACCCGCTTTTTCCATTATTTTAATTTCATCCGGTGATTTGCATATTATCATAAAACCTTCAGTATCCTTTCGGTTATTTCTCCCTTATCACCGGAACCATCAACATTTACGAGTAAACCCTTATTATTATAAAAATCAATAAGCGGACTGGTTTCTGATTTATATACTTCAAGCCTGTGCCTTATTACTTCAGGTTCATCATCCTTTCTCCTTATTAAGGGAACTCCGCATTTGGGACACTTCGTAAGACTCTCACCTTTTTTACCTGCGCTGAATATACTCTTGCACGAACTGCATACCCTCCTGTTACTGAGTCTTTCAATTATCTCTTTTTCATCAACAGCTATATTTATTACTTTATCCAGTTTGATACCCAGCTCATCCATCATTTCCGAGAACATTTTTGCCTGTTTCAGGTTTCTCGGGAATCCATCCATCAAAAAACCTTTTTCCAGCCCAACGCTGCTTATCCTCTTTTTAATTATCTCAATTATTATTTCATCGGGAACTAACTTTCCGCTCTCAACAAAATCTGCCGCCTTTTTACCGACATCTGTCCCTTCTTTTATTTCATATCTTAAAATATCACCGGTCGAAATATGCGACATTCCAAAATTTTCACAAATTGCTTTTGCCTGTGTCCCCTTGCCTGCGCCCGGGGCTCCAAGTAAAACTATTATCATTTTAAAAATCCCTCGTAATCCCTCATAGTAAGCTGCGATTCAAGCTGCCTCATAGTATCCAATGAAACACCAACGGCAATAATTAGCGATGTTCCTCCAAATCTAAAGGGCAGCCCCATGTAATTTATTAATAACTCCGGCAGAAGCGCTATTATCGCTAGAAATATAGCTCCCGGAAGTGTTATCCTGTTTAAAATATTGGTTAAATACTCTGAAGTGTTTTTACCCGGACGAATACCAGGAATAAATCCGCCATATCTTCTCAAACTATCCGCCGTATCTATAGGATTAAATGTAATGGCAGTATAGAAATAAGCGAATCCTATAATTAGTATAGTATATGTAACAGCATAAATCGGATTTATCCTGCCCTCTAAGGTTGGGCTAAAGGCAGCAGCAATCGACTGTACCCAGCCCACCGGTATAAACTGCGCAATTGTCGTGGGAAAGAGCACTACGGATATTGCCAGTATTATAGGCATAACTCCCGACTGATTTACTTTCAGGGGTATGTAGGTACTCTGCCCCCCGAAAACTTTTCTTCCAACGATCCTCTTTGCATACTGAACCGGGATTTTTCTCTCCCCCTGCTGGATAAGTATAATGGCTATAATTACGCCAATGGTAAAAACTGCAAAGAGAGCTATAAAGAAATAATTGGTACCTTTCAGCCTGAATAAACTTATAAGCTGACCGGGTATTCTTGAAATTATACTTGCAAATATTATAAGCGAAATTCCATTTCCTATTCCATGAATATTTATTAATTCGCCAAGCCACATTATAACCGTGGTTCCGGCTGTCAGAGTTATTACTATCAGACTAACATGCATAAAATCAAAATCAGGTATGGCGCCATAATTCCTAAAAGTGAATACTAAACCAACTGACTGCATCAGCGCAAGTCCTACGGCAAGGTACCTTGCTATTTGATTTATTTTTCTTCTTCCAAGTTCCCCCTGCTTGGCCAGCTGCTCCAATTTTGGAATTGCTACCTGAAGAAGCTGCATAACGATAGTAGCAGTTATGTAGGGCATTATACCAAGTGAAAAAACTGCAAATTTACCGAGGGCGCCTCCCGAAAATAAATCCATCATGCCCATTATTCCGGTTTCGACCTGCTCTAAAACTTTAGCCGCATCTATACCGGGTATAGTTATGTTAGCGCCAAATCTGTAAACGGCCAAAATACCTATAGTAAAAAGTATCCTATTTCTTATCTCACTAATTCTAAAGGCATTTACAATAGCCCGGAACATTAAACCACCTCTACTTTTCCACCTGCTTTTTCAATTTTGGCTGATGCACTTTTACTGAAAAAATTTGCCTTAACAGTAAACTTTTTATTAAGTTTGCCGCTGCCCAGTATTTTTACCGGATATGACTTATCCTTAATCAGTCCCTTTTTCTCTAAAAATTTGCAGTCAATAACAGCACCGTCTTTAAACTCTTCCAGCTGACCTACATTTATGGTACAATTAATTTTCTTACGGGTATTTTTAAATCCCCTCAAATGAGGCAGCCTTCTCTGTAACGGCATCTGTCCGCCTTCAAAACCCGGTCTGGTTTTTCCGCCGGAACGGGACAGTTGTCCTTTTGTGCCTCTTCCGCATGTAGTCCCCCGTCCTGAGCCGTTTCCTCTTCCCGCTCTCTTTTTCTTCTTTTTTATAGAGCCGGGTACTTTTAAATCATCAATTTTCACTTTTTCTCCCTTTAGGTTTTAATCAGTTCCATCTAATTAAAAAACATTAACCGGTTTCCTGGTTTATTCCCCTCAAACTTTCCACCTGTTCCCTGGTCTTAAGCATCTTCAATCCTTTAATAGTGGCATTTACTATATTCAGTGCATTTGCGCTTCCGAGTGACTTTGTGAGAATGTCTTTTACGCCGGCCAGTTCCATTATTATCCTTACCGGCCCTCCTGCTATTACTCCTTTACCAGGATAAGCAGGCTTCATGAAAACATGGCCTGCCCCGAAGCGGCTGTCAATCTGGTATGGTATGGTTCCATCTATCAGAGGCACCTTAAACATATTTTTCTTTGCATTATTGATGCCTTTCTTAATTGCAGTAGAAACTTCATTTGCCTTACCAAAACCAACACCAACCATGCCATTCATATCACCTACTGCTACCAGGGCGCTAAAACTGAACCTTCTACCGCCTTTTACCACTTTGGCCACTCTATTTATTTTTATTACTTTATCGTTTAACTCTTTATCTCTGGAGTTATCAGCCACTGGGAATCCTCCTTCAAAATATATTTAAAATTTTAATCCGCCTTTTCGTGCACCTTCAGCCAGCGCTTTTACCCTTCCATGGTACTTATACCCGCTTCTGTCAAAAACAACTTCCTTTATCTTTTTCTTCCTGGCAATGCCGGCTATTGCTTCGCCTGTCCTAAAACTTATGTCTATCTTACCCTTATCCTCTTTTTTACTTTTTATATCCCTGCTTGATACACCGGTTAAAGTATTCCCGGTGCCATCGTCTATTATCTGACCACAAATATATTTATGGCTTTTATATATGGCAAGCCTCAAGCGGTTGCTTCCTTTTCTTATTTTATGCCTGCTTCTTAATTTTCTACTTAAGCTTTTATCCTTTTTCTCGATTTTGCTTTTCATAATAACTCCCGCAAAAATTTAAGTCGTAGTAGTAATAGCCGCCTTTCCTACTTTTCTTCTTACAACTTCTTTTTCATATCTTATACCTTTGCCCTTATAAGGTTCAGGTTCCCTTATTCCTCTAATCTCTGCAGCTACTTCCCCAACTAACTGTTTATCAATGCCATTAACTTTAATTATGTTATTATCAACAACATCAAAAGTTATTCCCTCCGGGGGTTCCACTACCGCCGGATTTGAATAACCCACAGATAGTTCCAGCTTATCTCCCTTTTTAGCTGCTCTATAACCTACACCGACTACCTTTAGCGTTTTGGTAAAACCATCTGTCACACCTATTACCATGTTATTGATAAGACTTCTATAAAGCCCGTACTTCGCCCTGCTTTCTTTACTTTTTGAAACAGGACTTATTACAATCCTGTTATCTTCAATATTTAATTTTATAGAAGATTTATCAAACTTCAGCGAGAGCTCCCCAAGCTTGCCCTTTACACCTATGATATTCTTATCTATTTTAATCTCTGCACCTTCCGGTATATTAACAGGTCTCTTTCCTAACCTTGACACTTTAAAATCACCTTTCTACCAAACAAAACATATTACTTCGCCGCCAACCTGCTGCTTTTTAGCATCTTTGCCCGTGAGCAGCCCCTTTGACGTGGACAATAAAGATACTCCCAGTCCACCAAGAACTTTTGGAATTTCATCCTTTTTGGCATAAACCCTCAGTCCCGGCTTGCTTATTCTCTTTAATCCGCTAATAGCGAATTTGCCATTTTTACTATATTTCAAAAATATTTTAATCATGCCGCCAGGCCCTTCGTCCTTATCGACTTCAAAACTTTTTATATACCCTTCTTTATTTAATATACCCGCTATTTCCGCCTTAAGCTTTGAATAAGGCACATTGACGCTTTCCATTTTAGCAACACCGCCATTCCGTATCCTGGTCAGCGTATCTGAAATAGGGTCAGTAACTCCTGACATAAAAATCCTCCTTTTACCAGCTTGACTTGGTCAGCCCAGGAATTTTGCCTTCATGAGCCAATTTTCTAAGGCAAATCCTGCACAGGCCAAACTTTCTTATATAACTCCTGGACCTGCCGCATATAAAACACCTGTTATATTCTCTTGTTTTATATTTAGCCTGTTTTTTTTGTTTTTCAATAAGTGCTTTCCTCGCCACAATAAATTACTCCTTAAACATCAAATTTTCTATTTTTTAAAAGGAAATCCAAATTCCTCCAGTAGAAATAACGCTTCCTCATTATTTTTCGCATTGGTATTTATAGTTATATTCATACCCTTGACACTTAAAATATTATCATAGTCAACTTCCGGGAAAACAAGTTGTTCTTTTATTCCAATGGTATAATTCCCCCTGCCATCGAAACTTTTTCTGGAAAGACCTCTAAAGTCCTTTATTCTGGGGATTGCTATATTCAATAACCTATCCAGAAATTCATACATCCTCTTTCCCCTCAGAGTAACCATGCATCCTATAGGATTGCCCTTTCTTATCTTAAAGCCTGCAATAGACTTTTTTGCCTTGGTTATAACAGGTCTCTGCCCTGTAATCATAGCCAGATCATTACTGGCCGATTCCAGTTCCTTTGAATTTTGTGTTGCAGAGCCAACTCCCATATTAACGCATATTTTCTCTACTCTCGGAACTTCCATTATATTTTCAAATTTATGTTCCTTTAACATTTTCGGAACAATTTCTTTTTTATATTTTTCCTTTAATCTCGGCTCCATTAATACCCCCAAAACCTCTCCTATATTTCCTGCTTGCACTTTCTGCATACTCTTGTTTTCACACCCGATTCCTTAACTATAAAGCCCACTCTTGCCGGTTTTCCGCAATTAGGACAAATCAGCTCAACATTTGACATGTTAATCGGGCCTTCTTTTTTAAGAATTCCCCCCGGCTTGTTCTGGTCTTTCTGTCTCATATGCTTTCTAACTATATTGATACCCTCAACATATAATCTATTCTTCAAAGACTCTATCCGGAGTACTTTTCCAGTCTTACCCCTGTCTTTTCCTTTTATAATTTTAACTTTGTCATTTTTCTTTATTTTCAACATATTTTCTCTGCTCCATAAATCAACATAACTAAATTACTTCAGGTGATAGCGATATTATTTTCATAAAATTCTTACCCCTCAGCTCCCGGGCTACCGGCCCGAATATCCTTGTTCCTCTGGGATTATTCTGCGCATCGATAATAACTGCTGCATTATCATCAAATCTTACATATGAGCCATCCGGTCTTCTGTACGTCTTTTTCGACCTGACAAGTACAGCTTTTACAATATCACTCTTTTTCACCACGCCTCCAGGATTTGCATCCTTTACTGCAGCAACAAAAATATCACCAATACGTGCATATCTCCTCCTGGAGCCGCCCAAAACCTTGATACACTTAATCTGCCTTGCTCCCGTATTGTCTGCTACATTTACTTTGCTCTCAGCTTGAATCATTTTCCAAATTCCTTCTTACTCTGCTTTCTTTACTACTTCTACCAGCCTCCAGCTTTTTGTCCTGCTTAAAGGCCTTGTTTCTGAGATTTTTATCACATCACCCATCTTGCAAACATTATCAGGGTCATGAACTTTAAATCTTCTTTCCTTCTTTAAAATCTTTTTATATAAAGGGTGCTTATAATGAGATTCCGTTGCTACAACTACTGTCTTTTCCATACGGCCACTTACTACTGTCCCCACTCTTGTTTTTAATTTTCCTCTTTCCAAAAATCCCCCTTTATTTCCTTAAACCTTTCTTTTTAACTTTTTTACTAACTTTCTTTTCAGGTTTTTTCTCGTTTTCTTTGTTAAGTTCCTTCTCCTTGAGAAGAGTTTCTATCCTTGCAATATCCTTCCTTAAATTCCTTATCTTTAAAGGATTCTCTAGCTGCCCGGTTGCCTTCTGGAACTTTAAATTAAACACGCTCTTTTTTACCTCCAGAAGTTTCGCTTCTAATTCTTCCCTGGTACTTTCTCTTATTTCACTTACTTTCATTTCTTATCCAATCACTTACAATTCTTCATAAACAAACTTTGTTTTTATTGACAATTTACTGGAAGCAAGCCTGATTGCCTCTTTTGCCACATCCATGCTAACTCCTGAGATTTCAAACAATATTTTACCGGGTTTAACCACGGCTACCCAGTTCTCCGGTATGCCTTTCCCTCCGCCCATACGGGTTTCAGCCGGTTTCTTTGTCACCGGTTTATGTGGAAAAGCATTTATCCATACTTTACCGCCCCTTTTTATATATCTTGTCAGAGCTACTCTTGCAGCTTCCAGCTGTCTGCTTGTCAGCCACCCGGACTCCAGCGCCTGCAGTCCGTACTCGCCAAAAGAAAGCTTTGTGCCTCCTTTTGCCCGTCCTTTCATTTTACCTCTCTGAACTTTTCTATATTTTACCCTTTTAGGTATCAGCATCGCTGCCATATATATCTCCTAACCTTTGCCAGCTTTTTTTTCTTTTTTATTCTTTCTTCTCGACTGCCCTGTTTTTTCCATTTCTTCTTTATCAAGAATTATATCCCCAAGATATATCCATACTTTAACCCCGATTTTTCCAAAAGTTGTATTTGCTTCTACAAATCCATAATCAATATTTGCCCTCAGGGTATGGAGCGGAACTCTTCCTTCTCTGTACCATTCGGTCCTTGCCATCTCTGCTCCGCCCAATCTTCCAGAGCACTGGACTCTTATACCTTTTGCTCCTGCTCTCATACATAATGAAACAGCTTTCTTCATAGCTTTCCTGAAACTGACTCTGCCCTCCAGTTGCGAGGCAATTCCTTCCGCTACTAACTTTGCAATCAGCTCCGGCTTTTTTATTTCTATTATATTTAACTGTATAATACTTCCTGTTTTCTTCTCTATCAGATCCCTGATATCATTAATGGTTGCACCTCTTCTTCCAATAACTATTCCCGGTTTGGAAGTATGCACATCAACTTTTACTTCTTCTTCCGTCCTTTCAATTACTATTTTTGAGATCCCTGCATTTCCAAGCTGTTTCTCAATTGTGCTTCTTATGGTTATATCCTCCTTAAGAAGCCTGGAATAATCTTTTGAAGCAAACCACCTGGATTGCCAGCTTTTATTAACTCCGATCCTCAGACCAACAGGATTCACTTTTTGTCCCATCTTATTCCTCCTTATCCTTACCGTCAGATATGTAAACTGACAGATGGGCAGTTCTTTTCCTTATCCTTGTAGCTCTGCCCCTGGCTCTCGGCTTAAATCTTTTTAAAACCGGACCTTCGCTTACCACTATTTTTGATATAAACAAATCTTCCTCATTCATTTCATGGTTCTCTGTAGCATTTGCTACAGCACTCTCTACAGCTTTCTTCACTGCAGCAGCAGCTCCTTTAGGCGTTAAAGTTAATATACCTATAACATCTTCTACAGGCTTTGACTTTATCATATCTACTATATATCTTATTTTTCTTGGAGATATTCTTATATATCTCTCAACTGCCTTTGCTTCCAAAGCGTAAACCTCCTCATTACATTTCTGCAAGCTGCCTATTGCTTTACAGTAGCAACCTTTTCGCTTTTCCCCTTAAAAACATGCGGCCTTATAGACCTTGTAGGTGCAAATTCACCCAGTTTGTGTCCTACCATAGACTCCGTTACAAAAACCGGAATATGCCTTCTTCCGTCATGAACAGCTATGGTGTGCCCAACCATTTCAGGGAAAATGGTTGAACTCCTTGACCATGTTTTTATAATCTTCTTTTCACCTGATTCATTCAGCTTGCTTATTTTCTCTAACAATTTTACCTCTGCAAAAGGCCCCTTCTTTAAAGACCTTGACACTTTAATCCTCCTCTAAATTTAAAAACTAAATATTTTACTTTTTTCTTCGCCTGATTATATATTTATTACTTTTATTCTTTTTCTTTCTGGTCCTATATCCCAGGGTCGGCTTACCCCAGGGAGACACCGGATTTCTCCCGGCACTTTTATTCTTCCCTTCCCCTCCGCCATGAGGGTGATCTATAGGATTCATTACCGTTCCTCTAACCGACGGCCTTATGCCAAGCCATCTCTTTCTTCCTGCCTTGCCCAGCTTTATTATTTCATGTGTCGTATTCCCGACCTGTCCGATACATGCTCTGCACTCTATATCTACCATCCTTACCTCACCTGACGGGAGCTTTATGCTTGCATACCTGCCCTCTCTTGCAAGAAGCCGGGCATTCGTACCGGCAGACCTCGCAAGTTCCGCACCTTTGCCTTTTTTTAACTCCACATTGTGAATTATGGTTCCAACCGGAATATTCTTTAACTGCAGGGAGTTACCGGGCTTGATATCAACTTTCTCTCCCGACAGCAATACATCTCCCACCTTTAATTTCAAAGGAGCAACTATATAACTTTTTTTGCCGTCCTTATAGCTCAACAGGGCAATTCTTGCACTCCTGTTAGGGTCATACTCAATTGCTTCCACCCTGGCAGGAATACCGTCTCTCAGCCTTTTAAAATCCACAATCCTGTACAATCTCTTATGCCCTTTCCCGCTGTGTCTTCTGGTGATCCTTCCATTATTATTTCTACCGGCATCTCTTTTTAAAGACCTGGTCAAAGACTTTTCCGGTTTTTTCTTAGTTAAAACAGAAAAGTCCGAAACTGTTTCAAATCTTCTGCCAGAAGTTACGGGCTTATATTTTTTAACAGCCAATTTAAATACCTCCAGATCGAATTAAACCGATTCAAAAAAGTCAATTTTATCATTTTTACCAAGCGTAACAACCGCTCTCTTCTTCTTTGAGCTGGTTCCAATTGACCTACCCAGCCTTTTTGGCTTTGACTTAATATTCATGGTGTTTACCTTTAAAACCCTGACCTTAAATATCTCCTCAATCGCCTTCTTTATCTCACCTTTTTCCGCCCTAATATCGACAAAAAAAGAATATCTTTTATTCTGAACTCCGGCATAGCTTTTTTCCGATACCACCGGAGAAATTATTATATCCCTAGGATCTTTCATTTTTCAACCTTCCAACAAAATCATTAAGTGAGCTTTTAGTAAAAACTATAAAATCTGCTATTATCATAATATACACATTTAAACCTTTTACACTCTCCACTGCGACATTTTTTATATTTCTAAATGATTTCACTTCATTATTATCCAGACTATCAAAAACCATCAATACCTTTTCACTGCCTAAATTAAGCTTTTCTAATATCCCGGCTGCTTTCTTCGTTTCCGGTTTTTTAAACTCCAGTTTATCCAGCACGATTATCTTCTTATTCTTAAACTTATCCGACAGTACCATTAATTTCGATTTTCTTATTACTTTTTTATTTAATTTAAAAGAATAATCTCTTGGAACCGGTCCAAAAATTACACCTCCGCCTCTCCATATGGGAGACCTGTTGGAACCGGCTCTGGCATTACCCGTACCTTTCTGCCTCCAGGGCTTTCTGCCTCCGCCCCTAACTTCACTTCTACCCTTTGCTTTATGCGTACCGGACCTCTGAGAAGCGAGATATCTTCTTACTTCCTGATACAATACCTCGTTATTTGCCTTATGGCCGATTATCTTATTAGGTATATTAATTTTTTCTAATTCTTCACCTTTAGTATTAACAACAGCCAAGTTTCCCATTAATTCTCCTCAAAAAAAAATAACCAATTAAATCTTTTTTAAAAATACCAGGTTCCCTTTCGCACCCGGGACGCTTCCCCTGACCAGAATCATATTTTGCTCTTTATTAACATCAATTATTTCCAGACCCTTCACAGTAACCCTTTTTCCACCCATTCTTCCGGGCATTTTCTTCCCTTTTGCTATTTTTGCAGGCGTCGCGCACATTCCAACCGCACCCGGTATTCTATGAGCATGTGAGCCGTGTGTCATCCTTCCTCTGTGAAAGCCGTACCTTTTTATTGTACCGGTAAAACCTTTTCCTTTGCTTTTACCTGTTATCTTAACCTTATCCCCCGGTTTAAAAATCCCGGCATCCAGAATGTCGCCGGGTTTATACTCCCTGTCAAATTCATCCACTCTTATTTCTCTTAAATATTTTTTCAAATCAACTTTATTCTTGGTAAACGCTCCCTTATGAGGTCTTGATGCCTTTTTATCCTTAATTTTTCCCAGACCTACTTTCAGAGCGTTATACCCGTCCTTCTCATTGTTTTTTACCTGGACAACCACGCATTTCTCAGCTTCAATTGCTGTAACGAACAATGCATCGCCGTTCTCTCCAAATATCTGCGTGCATCCAATTTTTTTTCCATATATTGCATTTATCATTTTTAATTCACTTTCCATAAAGCAAACTCTTTACCTTAATCAGGACTTTATCTCTATTCCCACTCCCGCCGGTAAACTTAACCTCATGAGTAAGTCCACTGTTTTTGGAGTAAGCTCAACAATATCTATAAGCCTTTTATGTATCCTCATCTCAAAATGTTCCCTTGAATCCTTATTTACATGAGGAGACCTTATAACACAATAAACATTTTTCCTATTAGGCAGAGGAATCGGTCCCGATACTTTAGCACCTGAATTCTCAACAGCTTCCATTATCTTTTTTGCCGAACGGTCTATTACCTCATGGTCATAAGCCTTTAATTTTATTCTAATTTTCTGGCCAAGCTTTCTTGTTGCCATTATTTTTCCTCCTGCCTGTTTTTACTTCCCTTATTTACTCCAGTATCTTGGTAACACTACCTGCCCCAATGGTTCTTCCGCCTTCACGGATAGCAAACCGCTGGCCTTCCTCCATGGCTATGGGGGATATGAGGTTTATCTCCAT
>JAYEJA010000026.1:0-4322 GCA_034660395.1 Actinomycetota bacterium | reverse complement strand
TATTTTAACGAAACTGCTAATTATCCTTAATAACTATATTTCTTATTTTTTTAGTCAATAGAAAAGAAATATAATATTTAAGTAAAATATATACTAAAATTCAAAAAACATGCTTATGTAGAAAAGCAGTAAAAAATACAGATGGCCTGCAATGGCAATAAAATGGCTTGCCGGGATTATCGGTTCAATTATAAGTTTTTTCTTGGTTGCATCTTTAATATTGAGTTCAATAGCAGAATTTGGTGAGCCCGTCCATATTGAAGTTATCATACTCGGCATATTTATCGCAGCCGGCACAGCAGGGGTAGTAACCGCATGGATAAAAGAAAAGGCCGGCGGGAACCGCTGCTATAGCACTCTGCATCTTTTCCTATATCAGCGCGGGCTTCAACAAAATATTTGCCGTGCTGATTTCCGGATTTCCTTTCTTAATCTCAGGTTTATTGTTCATTATTAGCTGGTGGATAAAAAAAAGGACAAATTTTTTGTTAAACAAAGGATCTTAATTTTAGCCGGCCAATCATTTAATAGTCTTTATTAACTTTTTTAAATCGTAAGAATATCAGCATAACAGAAGCAACTGCAGAAATTACCGCCCCTGTCAAAAAAGCTGCCTTAAAATTATATGCTTTCCATATAAACCCAAACACTATAGAAGCAGGAAGGGTAGCGATACTCATTGACAGATTGTAAAATCCATAAGCGGTACCAAAACTTTTTTCAGGTACTATATCAGCTATAAGAGCTCTTTCAGCTCCCTCGGTAAGACCAAAATATAGTCCATAGACTATAAATAAAACATAAATAAGATAATCCTTATCCACGTAGGCAAAACCGATATATGTTAGGAAATATACAAGCCAGCCTGATAAAATCATTATTTTTCTTCCTATCTTATCGGACATATATCCTCCCAGAGTGCCGAAAAGAACTTTGGATATATGTAGAACAGCCCACAGGAGCGGGATAACCGTAATCTCTATCCCGAATTCTGATGCCCTGAGGAGTAAAAATGCATCAGTTGAATTCCCGAGTGTAAAAACTATAAGAATTACAAGAAATATGGGAAATCTTGTACCAAGCTTCTTAAAATCGGAAAATCTTATTATCTTCCCTTTACCACCCCCGTACTCCCCATGGCTGCTTCTTTTAATTTCCGGCTTATTTCCAAGCATATTTCTCTTCTTATATGCATATCCTCCCTTTATCCCAAATATAACAAGCAGCACTGCAATAGTACCAGGTATCAGGGATAGCAAAAAAACATTCCTGACATCCATAGCAAAAAAATAAATAAGGAGACTTGCAGTAATTGAGCCGATTACTGCTCCGCTGTGGTCCATAGCCCGCTGGAAACCAAATGCGAAGCCCCTTCTTCCGGCCGGGGAGAAACCAGCTATCATGGCATCTCTCGGAGAAGTCCTTATACCCTTTCCTACTCTGTCAGAAAACCTTAAAAAAAGTAGCATGCCCCAGGAGCTTACAAAGCCGATCAAGGGCCTTGTAATGTTTGATAACGTGTAACCTCCTACCACAAAGGGTTTTCTCTTCTGGATTTTATCAGAGAAGTAACCTGTAAATAATTTTAAAATGCTGCTTGTGCTTTCAGCAATACCCTCTACTATACCAAGAAATGCCGAACCTAATCCCAGTACTGATTTTATAAACGATGGAATCAGGGGATATATCATTTCTGATGATATATCGTTAAATAAACTTATCGTTCCAAGGATATAAACATTTTTAAATTGGCTATTTCCCCGGGTTTTTTTCTTTTCGGTACTGTTCATCCTTCTTATTTAACCTTTTATTTCTCCATTTAATTTACTTTTCATGCACTTTTAAAAACTTAACTGCCCGGACAAAAAATATATGCTTAGAGCATAATTAATTTTTAAAAGCCGCTTAATTCCTGTAGAAGGATTTATGCTGCAGATCTAGTCTTTTCCGCAGAAGTAAGTTATCTGCTTCTTTTAAACTCGTAAACCATCAAAATTATGGAAACTATTAAGACAACCAGTAGGGTTCCACCGGTAAGATAAATATTCTGATCTGCTAAAAAACCTATTACCTTACTTGATACTTTAGCCCACTCAAACAGGTCTAAAAATTTGTTCACCATAATTAAAACCGAAAACGCAATTACCTTTAACAGTACTATAACAACAACCACGCGATTAAACTTATTCATATTACTGCCTCCTTTTATTTAAATTAAAAATGACTTATGGACAAATGAATTCTTCAATAATTTTAATATAAATATATACTATTGTATTATAAATTCACAGTAAAACTCTAATAAATTTACAATTTTAAGATGATTATCCAAAACTCTTAATTTGTATAAAAACACACAAACAATAAATCTTAGCCGATATTTGCATATGGCTTTTTATTATAAAAAATATATAATGGTTATTTGATTGCAAGCATGATTTTTACCAGTCATTTACCCTGTTAAAAATTTTAATATACTGATTGTTTATAATTTTAAAAATGTTTTTCGTAAAAAATTCACATACTAAGAATAAACGCTATCACAGTATTATTACCAATGAAGCCAGTATAGAAGGCAAGATTTATTCTCCCGGTTCTATTAAAATAGAAGGTAATGCGACAGGTGAAATCGTATCCAGAAAAGAAGTCGCAATCGGCCAGGGCGGTAAGGTAAGGGCAAACATCAAGGCAAAAAATATCGTAATAGAGGGTAATTTTTTAGGTAACATTATATTAATCGGTGAAGCTAAAATTACCTCTACCGGAAAATTATTCGGTAATTTAATTCAAAAGGATGCCTTTATTAGTATAGAAGCCGGAGGTTTATTCAGGGGCAAAAATATACTCACTGATAATGAAAAGATATTTGATATAAGCAATAAAAAAATTGTGTCAAATATTAAAATTAAGCCCAGAAAAACATTTGAATATTAAAAGTTGATTAATAAAAAATATTAATTTCTAAAAACACCGGTATATAAAATCATGATTACAGGGTAATAAATCTTTTCATATAAAAACCTATAATTTCATATTATCTTCTATATCACCAAGCTGAAATTCCTCTTCATCGCTCTCTTCCGGCATTTCTACTTCTTTGCCTGATTCTTCTTTTGATTTTGACTTTTTTTTAGCTTTTTTCTTCTCCTGGGATATTCTTGTAACTTTACCGCTAAAAATTCCTCCTTCTTTTATTACCAGCGAATCTGTTTTTATATTACCGTTTGCTACACCTGTCTCTGTGATTTCAACCTTGCCCGTGCCTTTTAAATTACCATCAAACTTGCCTATAATCTTAGCATCAATAGTCGTAACATCTGCACTTACCGAGCCTTCTTTCTGGATCACTATCTGACCATCCACTTTTAGCTCTCCTATTACCTCACATCCAACCTCTATGGACTGGGAAATATCAAACTTACCTTCCACTCTTGCCTTATTTCCCGCAATGGTCAGCAATGTTCTCGGTTCTTCATTCTCCGCAATCCCCTTTTCGTCTGCATCCCTGCCTGAAAAAACCATATCCCCTCCTTATTTTAATATAATTTATTTAACTAAATCTGTTTACTTTTCCTTCGAGCTGAGAAAATAATTCCATAAGATCCTTAGACGCTTCTGTATTGGGAAAAGACATAAAAACAGGCTCCCTCTTAAAGGTAATAGATTTCTGGTAATGTACCAGATACCTTATTTTCTGATCAAATATAGTCAAATCTTTTCTGTACTTTTTGTATAGGGTTTTTATCATCTTCTCCGGAAGCTTATTCCTTTTCTCAAACGCATTGATTATAATACCGGCAATTCTTATACTTATTTTATACTTTTTCTCAAGGTTGGTAATTATTTTCTTTAAATAATCTATATCCAGTATTGAAAATAATTCGGGCTTTATAACCGCTATTATATTCTGAGCGTAGATAATGGATGTAACCGATAGAAGCGAAAAATTAGGCTGCGAATCTATAACTACATAGTCGTAATCATTCCTTTTAATGTTATTATCCAGTATTTTCCTCACCAGCATATTCCTGAAAAATGCTCTGTAAATTTTCTGCTCGCTTAAAGCTCTCTGCAGGAGGTAATCCGTAAGGAATTCTTCAACAAGTGATATATTATTCGAGGAAGCCAGCAAGTCAATGTTATCGTTAATTTTTATAATATAATCTTTAAAATTTATATTCCTGCCTTTCAGGTAATCTATAATTACCCCCAAAAACTGGACAAAAAATGAGGTAAGATATAGCTATAGTAAGGGGGTAAAATACAGTTATGAAAAACATAACGAAAAAAAGTTACAGTCCAGCTTTCAAAACAAGGGTAGT
>JAYEJA010000025.1:0-21669 GCA_034660395.1 Actinomycetota bacterium | reverse complement strand
ATACGATACTACCTTTTAAATTTTCCTTTGCTCTTGAAATTTCCATCTCTTTTACACCATATTTAATAACATTTTTTATTTCATCTCTGGTAATTTCAAGAACCCTATCGACATTTCTGGGTGATACCGCCGCGTAAATAACTATTATTCCTGTATCCATATACTGTACATTATTACTGAAAATTGTATAAGCAAGCCCTTCTTCCTCTCTTACTTTCTGGAATAATCTGCTGCTCATGCTTCCCCCCATAAAATTCGTTATCATCGAAATCGGATACTTATCCATGCTTGTTCTGCTACAGCCCCTGCCTCCGAAGCACATATGGACTAAACTGGTCTTGCTGCTTGGTATTTTTCTTATCTGCTTTCCACGGGCCGGTTCATTTACATTGGAATTAGCCTCAGACCGTTTTTTACTTTTACTTACATCAACATTTTTCCTTATTTTTTCAACCAGGTCTTCATGCTTTACATTTCCTGCTGCAGATACGACAAGACTGCCTATATCAAACTCATTTCTAAAATATTCAAGTATTGCAGACCTTTTTATCTTTTTAACTGAATTTCTGCTGCCCATAACAGGCATGCTTAATGGATGCCTGTTAAAAACTGACCTGTAAAAATGGTTTACGACATTTTCGGAAGGACTCTCTTCTAACATTTTTATTTCTTCAATAACTACTTTTTTTTCAGTCCTGATATGTTCTTCCTGAAAAGAAGGATTTAAAATTATATCAAATAATAATTCTATGCATTTATCCAGATAGGTATCTATAAAATCAGCGTATATGCAGCAGTTTTCCTTGTCGGTAAAGCCGTTAAATTCAGCACCCATAGAATCGAAATCAATAGCTATCTGCTTTCCGTTTCTGGTATTAGTACCTTTGAATATTAGATGCTCTACAAGATGAGTGACTCCGCTTATATCCTGATTTTCATTTCTGGAACCCGCCCGGATCCAGAAGCCAAGTGATATTGATCGGAAATGAGGTATATATTCACTGATTACCCTTATTCCATTTTCTAACTCTGTAATCTCATATTGATCAAATTTTATGCTGCTCAATGAAATTATTTTCTTATTTACCTCACTAATAAAATATTTAGATATCAGCTCTTTTAAGTCCTATTTTTTTAGTCCTCGGGTCAATATTGGCAACTTTAACCTTTATTTTTTCACCTATCTTTAAATAATCATTAACATCCTTAATTCTTTTATCTGCAACTCTTGATATATGGAGCAGACCGTCCACTCCCGGTATCAAATTAATAAATGCTCCATAGCTGGTTATACCCACAACGGTGCCCAGGAATTCCTCTCCTACTTCTATATCTTCAACACTCTTTAACATGCTTTCTATTTTTTTTCTGGCCATTTCAATATTTTTATCATCGGAGGAAGTAATGGAAACAAGACCTTCCCCATCATAATCACTTATATCAATCTCTTCCAGTTCAAACTCTTCCTTTATATTTTTAACATTCTTCCCACCGGGACCGATAATCTCACCAATCTTTTCCTTCGGTATCTTAAAAATAGAAATTTTTGGCGCACACTCAGATAATTTCTCCCTGGGTTCCGGAATAACTTCCAGCATCTTTTCAAGTATAAATAACCTTCCCTCTTTTGCTTTCTCAAGTATATTCCTTATTACATCCAGACTGACCCCCTTTACCTTTATATCCATCTGTAGAGCCGTAATTCCATTTTTCGTTCCTGCAACCTTGAAATCCATATCACCATAAAAATCTTCTATTCCCTGTATATCTTTTAAAATCAAATATTTGTCCCCTTCGCCCTTAATCAATCCCATTGCTATTCCAGAAACCGGGTTTGATATTTGAACTCCGGCATCCATTAAAGCAAGAGTACTTCCACATACGCTCGCCATTGAAGTAGAGCCGTTTGATTCAAGGATTTCAGATACCAGTCTTAATGCGTAAGGGAACTCATCCTCATCCGGAATCATAGGCCTCAATGCCCTTTCAGCCAGCGCTCCATGGCCAATATCCCTCCTTTTCGGCCCTCTCAACGGCCATGTCTCGCCAACACTAAAAGGCGGAAAATTATAGTGATGAATATATCTCTTAAATTCTTCTTTCCCCAGGCTATCTATCTTTTGTGCTTCCCTTATTGAACCCAGAGCAAGTATTGTAAGTGCCTGTGTTTTTCCTCTTGTAAAAAGGCCTATCCCGTGAGTCGTATGGGGAAATAAGCCAACTTCACATTTAATATTCCTTATCTCGCCGGGCTTCCTGCCATCAGGCCTTATTTCTTTTTCCAGAATCATTTTTCTTACCAGGTCTCTTTCAAGCTCTTTAAAGCTTTTGCCGATGCTTTCCTTTTCTTCCGGAAAATCCTCCTCTAACTTTTCATCTATTTCATCCTTTAATGCCGATACATTTTCCTGGTAATACCCCTTCTCTGTATCTTCGAACTGAGTTTTCTTTTCTTCATCTTTAGAATATTGAATCACACTTTCAAGAATTTCCTGAATCCTTCCCTCTGCAAGATTTTTTACATTTTTGGAAACTTCTTTATTTATTTCAAATTTAGCTGCCTTCTTCTTCTCCTTGCCTGATATCTTACAAAATTCCTTCTGTGATTTAATAATCTTTTTTATTTCACTCTGTGACTTCTCAATTGCTTCCATAACGACTTCTTCAGGAGCTTCCCGACCTCCTGCTTCTACCATCATTATAGCTTCCTCTGTCCCCGCCACAACTATATCTATGATACTTTCCTCAACTTCGCAGTGTGATGGGTTAACTATCCAGTCATCTCCTACTTTTGCCACCCTGACAGCGCCAATTGGTTCATCAAAAGGTATATCCGATATGCAAAGAGCAAGAGATGCTCCATTTATTACTGAGATATCATAGGGATTTACCTGGTCAAATGAAATAACCGTAGCAACTACCTGAACTTCATTTCTTATATTTTTATCGAATAGCGGCCTCAGAGCCCTGTCAGTTAACCTTGCATTAAGAACTGCCTTATCACTGGCTCTGCCTTCTCTCTTGAAAAAACCTCCGGGGATTTTTCCTGCTGCGTACATCCTCTCTTCAACATTTACAACAAGGGGAAAGAAATCTAAATTCTCAGCTGGTTTTGGATTCATTAACGCAGTAACAAGAACACCGTTGCCGCCATGTTTAACTAAAACTGAATTGGCCTGCTTTGCCACCTTCCCAGTGGAAAATATCATTTTTTTTCCACCGATCTCAACCTCATAACTTTTTTCCATTTATATTTAACTACTCCTCTACACTACTAATTCCACATTTCTAAATGTATATGTGTTTATTATATTAAATTATTTTCTTAAACCTAATTCTTTTATTACTTTTTTATATCTGGCAATATCATTATTCTTTAGATACCCAAGAAGCCTTTTTCTTCTTCCAACCATCATAACAAGACCTCTTCTTGAATGGTTATCCTTTTTATTTTCCTTCAAATGCTCATTAAGTCTATTAATCTTTTTAGTTAATATAGCTATCTGAACCTCGGAGGAACCGGTATCATTCTCATGGATCCTAAATTTATCAATAACCTTTTTTTTCTCCTCTTTTACCAAAGTCAAATTTACCACCTCCCAAAATACTCGTTCTATAATTTATCATAACTACATGTTAATTACAATTTATACTAATTGAGGGATATAATTAAACTAATCATATAAACCGCTCGTGGCAGAAATAAACAACAAGTGAGTATGATAATGTATAATCTTATAAAAATCAATTATAAGTAACTTCAACCTTTACTCCTGCTGCCTTTTTACTTTAAAATATTTTTCAGCACTTTTAATATCCAGCTTAATCTGTTTTATTAACCCGGCTTCACCGGTAAATTTTATTTCATCTCTTAACTTTTTTAAAAAAGTAATCCTTATTTTTCCACCGTAAATATTATCATTAAAATTCAGTATGAAAACTTCAACCAGTCTCCTATTGTCGTTAAAAGTAGGATTATTTCCAATATTAATCAAAGAATCAAATATTTTATCTTTACAGCCACCAGCCATGACCCTCCCGAGATAAACACCATCACCCGGAGTCGCGTTTATTTCACTTATATCTATATTTGCAGTAGGAAATCCAAGTCTCTTTCCCCTGCCTGACCCTCTGATGACTTCACCTTCAACCTGCGGTTTCCTTCCCAGCAACCTGGCTATCTTTTCTATCTTTCCCGCGGAATAATATTTCCTTATACTGGTGCTTGAAACAATTTCCCCCCCCACTTTGAGCAGGGGTATAACGTTCACTCTTACATCATAAGGCTTAAAAAATTCTTTTAAAAATGGGATATCTCCCTGCGCCCTGTTTCCAAAACGGAATCCGCTGCCTACAAAAATCTCTTTTACATAAATTTTATTAAGTAAAATGTCCCTGCAGAACCTCTCAGGCTTTAACATTAAAAATTCCGGACTTATTTCAGCGCTCACCATACAATCAACTCCCAGGCCTTCCATAAGACTTATCTTTTCTTCAAAAGAAACTATAAGCTTCTTTTTTATCCTGCTTTTTACTACATTTACAGGAGGTTTATCAAATGTAAAAACTACGCTTGAACCATTTATTTTTTTTGCAGCTTCTATGCATTCTTTTATTATCTTCACGTGGCCAATATGTACGCCATCAAAAAACCCGATTACCAGTACTGCTTTTTTATGCCTGAAATAATCTCTTCTTATCTTTTTTAATTCCAGTAACTCTGACAATTTTTCCCTTCCTCATAAGTTTAAAAATTCAATCCTGTTTGATAGTTTCTTAAAAATCCGCTTCACTAAAAAATTATTATATTTTTTGTCAACTTAAAACTATCATCTTTTAAATCATCTGAAAATTTTTTACTTAAAACTTTATGAACAGCTAACAAATTACCATTGCTGCTTCTTATCTTTAAAAGGGTTTCCGGGCTGAACAAGCTAAAATCCAAAGCACCCGGCTTCTTTATCATATTCCCCATTACAGGCGACCCGTTTTTTACACTTTTTTTAAATTTATCCTTCACATAAATATCCCCATTCCTGCAAAGTAGTTCCTCTACGGACATTACATGGGAGCCTGGTTCCAGCTCACTTCTTTTAATATTTTTTTTACAGAATTCCTCAACGCCGCTACTGTCCTCCATCTTATAATCACCTATACTTGTTCTCACAAGATTTTTAACGGAAGCCCCGACACCAAGGAAGCTGCCTATATCATAAGCAAGTGACCTTATATATGTTCCCGAGCCGCAATTTACCCTTATAGTAAGTAAATCTCCCTTTAAGGAAATAAGTTCCATACTATTAATGTCTACTATTTTTGGCTTTAAATCTACTTTATGTCCGCTCCTTGCATAAACATAAGAAGGCTTCCCCTTATATTTAACTGATGAATATACCGGCGGCACCTGCCTTATCTTACCCTTAAATTTATCAAGTACGGATAATACTTTTTTCGTATTTACATTTACAACTTTTTTCTTAACCAGAACCTTCCCGCTCATGTCATAGGTATCAGTAACCAGACCAAGATTTATATCGGCTAAATATTCCTTGCTTAAAGTCAAAAAATAATTAAATAACCTTGTAGCTTTATTTACTAAAATTATAAGAAGACCTTCGGCCTGAGGGTCCAGTGTTCCGGCATGCCCGATTTTATTTAAAAAAAAACTTCCTTTATTTTTCTTATCACCCCGTAAGAAGTTTCTCCCGCCGGCTTGTTTATAAGTAATACGCCGTTGAAATTTACTAATAAGCGTGACTTATTATCATTTTTCATCTTCTATACCGCGCTCTACTGCTTTTTTTAAATTGTTGATTACAGTTCTTAAACTGCCTTTATCAGCATAACCTGCAGCTTTTTTATGCCCCCCGCCGCCAAACCTACTTGCCACATCAAACAAATTAATATTATTATCCGATGTACGAATGCTAATTTTAAACTTTCCCTTTTCAATCTGTTTTATTAAAGCCGCTACTCTTACTTTTTCCGCACTTCTTAATAGATTGATCAAACCGTCCTGTGCGGATAAAGGCAGGTTTAACTTTTGAAAGTCCCTATTTAAAACATATGAATATATCAGTCCCAAAGATTCTACATACCCGATCCTCTGCAGAACAAGCTGCATTAATTTAAATCTCTCCAGAGGCTCACTTTCATATATACTTTTATGTATTTTGCCGAGGTCAAGATCAAATTTAAGAAGCTCGCTCACTACCTCATGAACTCTATAATTAGTATTACTATACTGAAAATTACCCGTATCAGTTAATATACCTATATAAATACCCAGCGCTATATCCTTATTCATTAGATTTTTGTAAAAGGTGGATATTAAGTCATACAATATTTCGGCTGTTGCTGACTTTTGCGTATCAACAATATTTATATTTCCAAAGTTTGTATTATTATGATGGTGATCAATATTTATAATAAGCTTTGAGCTTTCTTTTATCTTTTTAAAATCTATATTCATCCTGTATTCATCAGCGCAGTCAAGGCAGAAACAAACATAATCTTTATTTTTACCTTCAATCCATTCCAGGTCACTTTTAATTTCATTATAATCAGGTAAAAAACCGTACTGATATGGAAGCTCGCTTTCACATACCGAAACCACATTTTTTTTAAGCAATAATAACAGCTGATAAAGTGCTTCCTGGGAGCCGAGTGAATCCCCATCGGAGTTAGCATGGGTTATGATTATAAAATCTTTATTGTTATCTATGACTTCTGATACCTGGCTGTATAAATTTTGTATATCCAATTATACTTCTCACTTACTTCTGCTTATTTTTCTTAAGTTTTTCCAGTATTTTAGATATTTTAATACCGTTTCTGATTGACTTATCATATTGAAACCTTATATTGGGTATATTCCTTAATTTCATTCTGTCCTGCAAATTTTTTTTAATAAAACCCCTGCTGCACTCCAGACCCTCAAGACTCTTTTTTATATCATCTTCACTACCCATGATGCTTACAAACACATCCAGCCACTTATAATCAGTAGATAGTTTTGTACCGGTCACCGTTACAAATCCTATTCTCGGGTCCTTCGTTTTTGCATTTATAATAAAACTTATTTCCCTTTTTAAGTCTATTTCCGATTTTCTTATTCTGTCCACCAGACCACCACCAATTTACTCTACCGGACATGTTCTACTTCAATTCAAAAAATTCCATTACGTCACCATCATTGAAATCCTGAAAACTATCCAGCCTTATACCGCACTCATATCCTGTAGCTACCTTTTTAACATCCTCTTTAAAACGGTGAAGAGTTGACACCTTACCTTCATAGATAACTTTCTTGTCTCTTATAACACTTACCAGATTACCTCTTTCAACTTCTCCTTCAACAATGTAGGAACCTGCAATAATGCCGACTTTGGGCAATTTAAAAATTTCCCTTACTTCCGCTTTGCCTTTTTTGACTTTCTTTATCTCCGGTTTTAGCAAACCTTTGAATGCAAGGGTAATATCATCAATAAGCTTATATATTATGTTATAAGTTCTTACTTCTACATTTTCTTTCTTGCACAATACTTCGGCGCTCTTATTTGACATGACCCCAAAACCTATTACGATTGCCCCTGAAGCCGCTGCAAGCATTGTGTCGTTATCTGTTATTTCACCAATTGCCCTGTGTATCACTTTAATTTTTACCTTCTCATCTTTTATTTTCCCCAGTGACTTTTCTACTGCATCAAGAGAACCTTCAGAATCCGCTTTAAGGACTATCTTTAATTTTTTTATTTCACTTTCTTTTGATAACTCGGACAATTTCTCCAATGTTAAGCTTCTTCTCGAACCAGCAATTTTTGCCATTTTCTTATCATAATTTTTCTTCCGCAAAAGCTCCTTGGCCACCTTCTCTTCTCTGACCACAAATAATTTATCCCCTGCCTTCGGTACAATTGAAAATCCGGTAACTTCGACCGGCTGCGACAGGACTGCCTCCTTAAGGCTATTCATATTTTCATCCCTTAATAATCTTATCTTTCCAATAGAGCCGCCTGCAATAAAAGAATCTCCAACCTTTAATTTACCTCTTTCCACTATAACCGTACCCACAGGACCAAGTCCCTTATCCAGCCTTGACTCTATTATTGCTCCGGTTCCCTGTGCATCGGGATTACCTTTTATCTCATTTAAATCTGTAATCAGTAAAATCATCTCCAAAAATTCATCCAGGTTTAGTTTATTCTTCGCTGAAATCTCTATACAAACGGTATCTCCGCCCCACTCTTCAGGGACCAGGTTATATTCAGTAAGACCTTTCTTTACCTTATCGGGATTTGCTTTTTCCAGGTCTATTTTATTTATTACTATTATAATTGGGACATTTGCATCCCTGGCGTGGTTTATTGCTTCTACCGTCTGCGGCATAATTCCGTCATCAGCAGCTATTATAATTGCTGCGATATCTGTGACCTTTGCCCCCCTTGCTCTTATCGAAGTGAATGCTTCATGGCCAGGTGTATCGATAAAAGTGATTTTTCTTCCTTTATAACTAATCTGGTAAGCACCTATTTTCTGGGTTATACCTCCCTGCTCGCTTACCACCACACTGGTTTTCCTTATAACATCAAGTAATGTTGTCTTGCCGTGATCTACATGCCCCATAACGGTAACAATAGGGGGTTTTTGTTCCAGCTCTTCTTCAGAATCTTTATAGACTTCATTCAGTTTATCTTCAAAACCTATAATCCTGTATTTAAAGTTATATTCATGTGAGAGATATTCAATCAAATCCCTGCCAAGCGATTGATTAATATTGACAACCTCGCCCATATCAAGCAGAAATTTTAATATTTCGGATGAATAAACATTAATTTTTTCTGACAGCTTTTTTATAGTTATGCTTTCATGCACTTCAATTACTTTTTTTATTTCCGGTCTTTTCTTTACTTCCTTTTCCAGAACTTTGGTCTTATCTTTTGATGTCCCCTTCGCACCTGACTTCTTCGGTGATACTTTTTTCTTCCTGACAGGCCTTAACCTCAGGCCTCCTTCTTTTTCTTCTTTATCAAGCTCTCTGTCAATTACGCTTTTTACACTCTGCTTCTTTTCTTTCTCCCATTCCGCTTTTTTTTTCTGTTTTTTCTCAACTCCCGGTGAAGCTTCTGGCCCGGCTTTCTCTTTAACATCCTTTTCTTTTTTACCTTTAACAGCTTTTGCGGATGCTTTCTTTACAACGCTTTTTTTAGGAGCAGCTTTTTTGACGGTCTTACTTTTACCCTTAGCTGTCCTGGCCTTACTTTCAGCCTTTGCGCCAGTTTTTTTCTTAACTGTTTTTTTAGATGCGGATTTTACTTTCTTACCGCCGGTATCCTTTTTTTTTCCGGCACTGGGCCTTTTACCCGAAACCTTTTCGTCTTTTTTGCTACTGCCTGTTCCGGCTTTTCTGGTTTTCTTTACCGGCTTTTTTACCTCTGCTTTTTTTGCACCAGTTTTTTTATCTTTTTTTTCTTCTTTCTCTTTTTTCTCTTTCTTTTTAGCGCTCATAATCACTCTTGAACTAATCTTTTTCAATTTTTAAATAGTGGATATATCAATATATATCAAACTGTCACAAAAATAAATTTATTTTACTAAAATTACCTAAGCGGTTTCCGTATCTTCCTCTTTACTCTTTAATCTTTCTTTCCTGGCCTCATCAAGTTCATCCTCAAATTGCTTCTGGCTTTTTACATCAATCTTCCAGCCGGTCAATTTTGCAGCCAGCCTTGCATTCTGGCCTTCTCTTCCTATTGCCAGTGAAAGCTGGTCGCTTGAAACTACGACAAGCGCAAAATTATTCTCTTCATCCGTAAGCACCTTGAGGACTCTTGCAGGGCTTAAAGCATTCTTTATAAAAGATACGATATTATCACTGAATTCTACTATATCTATTTTTTCTCCGCCCAGCTCATCAACAACCATCCTGACTCTTGAACCTTTTGGTCCCACACACGCTCCCACCGGGTCTACATTTTCCTCATTGGAATCTACTGCAATCTTCGTTCTATAGCCGGCTTCTCTTGCAATACTCTTTATCTCTACAATATCTTCATAAATCTCAGGTACTTCTAGTTCAAACAGTCTCCTTATTAAACCTGTATGGGTACGCGATACTATTACCTGGGGCCCTTTTGTCGTTTTTCTAACATCGGAAATATAACATTTTATTCTTTCCCCATGCCTGTATCTCTCTCCAGGAACCTGCTCATATGGCGGTAGCAGCGCTTCAACCTTGCCCAGGTCTACGAGAGTAAATCTGGCATCACTCTGCTGTATAATTCCGGTTACCATATCTCCTACTCTATCCTTAAAATCCTCATACATAACTTCGCGTTCCGCCTCTTTTATTCTCTGCCTTATAACCTGTTTAGCAGTCTGCGCGGCAATCCTTCCGAAATTATCAGGAGTAACCTCTACCTCGTCATTTCCGCTATCGCCTTCCCCTGATTCACCTTCTCCCTCATCTTTCTCCAGGATTTTAAACACTTTTATCTCTCCGGTTTTTTTATCTATATCAACCCTGCAGTCATAATCAACCCTGTAATTTTTTTTATAGGCAGATACAAAAGCAACCTTAAGTGCTTCTATCAGGGTATCAAGTTTTATTCCTTTTTCCTTTTCTAATTCAACTAATGCTGTCATTAATTTTTTATTCAATTTCGTCACCTGTTTATAACAGAATTTAAATTAAAAAATAGTGGGCCGAACCCACTATTTTTCTCGTCCGCTAACATAAAATTTCTATAAGAGTATATCACAATTTAGAAAAAATACAATTGACCATTACACAATAAAAAATATTGTTCGGAAGGCTAAGGTTAAGAAAAGAAATAAAAAAAACAGTTAAAATATATAAAAAATATGGCTTATTTTGGGGATAAATATCCGGACATTACTAATCTCCAAATAGATACTTCAAGTTTGTATAACGGTTTTCAACGATATTCCTATTTACTGCCATACCTATTGCCTTCTTGCTGCCGACAACTACAGCCAGCTCCCTGGCTCTGGTAATTGCCGTATACAGCAGATTTCTCTGCAGCAGCATATAATGAGAAGTAAGAAGAGGTATTATAACGCACTTAAACTCGGAACCCTGGGACTTATGGATTGATATTGCATAGGACAGGCTTATCTCGTCAAGCTCAAATAAGCTATAGACAACTTTCTTACCGTCAAAATCTACAATTACTTCTTCGGTTTCGTTATTTATATCATTAATAATCCCTATATCTCCGTTATAAATATCTTTCTCATAATTATTCTTTAGTTGTATGATTTTATCATTCTGTCTGTACTCCACAGAATCCCTGAAAACTTTTCGTCCGCCCGGGTTTAAAATATTTTGAATTCTTGAATTAAGATTATTTACACCGACAATTCCCTTATTGGTGGGAACAATAACCTGGATATCATAAAGAGGATTATAATTGAAACTGCCGGGTATTCTTCTGACCAATAAATCCAGGATAATCTTTACCACTTCTTCGGGCTCATTTCTTTCAATAAAGAAAAAATCATTATTTTTTGGCTTGCCTATAAAAGGAAACTGTCCATCTCTTACTTTATGAGCATTATATATTATCAGGCTTTCGCTTTCCTGCCTGTATATCTTTTGAAGCTCAATTACAGGTACCACTCCTGAACCAATAATATCACTTAAGACATTCCCCGGACCAACCGATGGTAACTGGTCTATATCCCCCACGAATATAACCTTAGTTCCATCTTTTATGGCAGACAAAAGGTTCTTCATAAGTCTTATGTCTATCATCGATGCTTCGTCTATAATTAAAATATCCGATTTAATGGGCTCTTTCTCATTCCTGGCAAACTTATTTAATTTCGGATTATAATTTAATAGTCTATGAATGGTTTTTGCTTCCATACCGGTTGTTTCATACAACCTTTTTGACGCTCTTCCCGTTGGGGCTCCCAGGGTAACGGTATTATTTTTCTTCCTAAATATCTTTATAATGAATTTCAGTATAGTGCTTTTTCCTGTTCCGGGGCTTCCTGTTATAACAAGCATTTTTTCGGTTAAAGCTCTCTTAACAGCCTCTGCCTGCGTATAATCAAGTTTTATATTCATCTCCCCTGATAATTTTTTTATTAAGCCGGTCAAATCACTTTCCCTGTCTTCTTTTACCTCATCTCTTTTATGACTGTCCAGAATCTTAATTATTTTTTTACAGACATATTTCTCAGCTTCATATATACCGGCCAGATATACTTTTTCTTCTCCGTCCCTGATAATTGTTACACTTTTTTCTCTCTCCAGTTCCCTTAAAGCATCATTTATTTTCCCAATATCCGTTTCCAGAAAGTTCTCCATCATACTCATCAGCTCCTGATACGGATAATAGCAGTGCCCTGCATTTTCTGCCTCATTTAGCAAATGTATTATCCCTGCCTTTATTCTGAAAATTGAATCTTTTTTTATACCAATTTTTAATGCAATTTTATCAGATCTTCTAAAACCGACTCCGAATATATCCTCTGAAAGTTTATATGGATTAGATTTGATTATATTTATGGAGCTGCCACCGTAATTGTTATAAATTTTCATGGCAAGATTACTGCTTATTCCAATCGACTGTAAAAAAATCATGACATCTCTTATATCCCTGTGTTCCTTCCATGACTTTTTAATAAGCGCTATCTTTTTTTTGCCGATGCCTTCTATCTCCTTTAATTTATCCGGCTGTCTGTCCATTATTTTTAAGGTTTCAAGTTTAAAATGGGAAACAATTCTTTCTGCCATTACCGGACCAACACCCCTTATAAGTCCTGAGCCAAGATAGCTTTTTATACCTTTAATCGTAGCAGGTTCCTCAGTCTTAATATCTTCTATTTCAAATTGCCGTCCATAATTCTTGTTTAAAACCCATTTTCCCTTTACTTCCAGGTTTTCCCCGCATTTAAGTTCAAAGGTATTCCCCACTATAGTTACAACATTACCTTCTTCTGTCCTTACTTTTCCGACAATAAATCCGGTTTCAGGACTGTTAAAAATGATTTTTTCCAGAACTCCCTTTATTCTGTCATCACTGGCTTCCATATTAATATTACCTGAAGTTATTTTAAAGATTGGTATTTATTTATGAATTCGGGAATTGAATCTATAGGAATCTCTACCTTTTCTTCATCTTTCCTGTATTCTATATCTATCAATCCCCTATCTATAAATTTCTTTCCTATTATAAATTTTATCGGTATGCCTATTAAGTCAGAATCTTTAAATTTTATCCCTGCGCTGATATTCCTATCATCATAAAGAACATCTATATCCAGTTCCTTAAGCTTCTTATATATCTTATCCCCTGCTTCAGAGAGTTTTTTGTTCTTTTCAGTCGTGGTAATAACATTAATCATATAAGGCACTATTGCATCCGGCCATATTATTCCCTTATCATCATGCATCTGTTCTATGGCTGCTGCAATAATTCTGCTAACCCCTATTCCATAGCAGCCCATAATCAGGGGCTTTAACTTTCCATCTACATCCAGGAATTTTGCATCCATTTTCTCGCTGTATTTACAGCCCAGTTTAAATATATGGCCTATTTCCATTCCCTTCTCAAATTCAAGCTTCTCTCCGCATTTTATACAGGTATCACCCCTTGCAGGATAGGCAAAGTCACCCCACGATTTTACTTTAAAATCTCTGGGGTAATTAACATTTATCAAATGTAATTCTTTTTTATTAGCGCCTGTTACAAAGTTGCGCAACCCCTTTACGGAATTATCCGCATATAATTCTATATCGTTATCAAGTCCCTTCGGTCCTATATAACCCATAACAAGATTTTTAGCTTTTTTACCTTTTTCGAGGAATTCCAGGTTTTTCTTTAAATAATTTTCCGCTTTCTTTAAATTCAGCTCTCTATCGCCTCTTACAAGAAAGGCATATATTTTCCCTTTATCATCATTTAGCACTATTGTTTTTATAATGTTTTTCTTTTTAACTTTCAAAAATTCCGCCAGCTCATCAACGCCTGTAATTCCAGGAGTGTGAACTTCCTTTACGGATTCTTCCTTATCCGCCTTTTTCCCTTCTCCGTCTTCAACATTTGATGATTTGGATTTCGCCATGTCATAATTTTCGGAATAGCCGCATTCCGGACAAAAAACAATATTTTCTTCGCCATTTTCAGCCAGCACTATAAATTCATGCGACATATCTCCTCCAATCAGTCCCGTATCAGCAGCAACCACCCTGTATTTGAGTCCGATCCTTCCAAGTATCCTGCAGTAGGCATCGTGCATTTTCCTGTAGATAATATCCAGGTCGCTATCATTTGCCGAAAAGCTGTAGGCGTCCTTCATTATGAATTCCCTGGTTCTCAGTAATCCATACCTTGGCCTTATTTCATCCCTGAACTTAACCTGTATCTGGTATAAATTTACAGGTAAATCCTTATACGATTTTATATCCAGATATGCCAGATAGGTTATCAACTCCTCATGAGTGGGGCCCAGACAGAAATACCTGTCATTCCTATCTTCCAACCTGAATAATACCGGGCCGTATTCATTCCACCTTCCTGATTTTTCCCATAAATTTGAAGGCTGCAGAACAGGCAGCAACAGTTCAATTGCACCGGCGTCATCCATTTCCTCTCTAATTATTTCTTCGATTTTCCTCAGCACCTTAAGGCCCATTGGCAAAAAAGAATACACACCCGATGCAATCTTCCTAATAAGACCTGCTCTCAGGGAAAGCGCGTGGCTTGGTATTTCGGTATCGCTGGGGTCTTCTTTTAAGGTTGGCATATAAAATTCAGATAATTTCAATATATACTCCTTTATTTAAATTATTTTTCTTAACTCCTTCTCAAAATTTTCTACTGCAATATCTTTATCCACTCTTTTTATAACCCTGCCTTTTAAAAAAATAGCCGCCCTTTTACTTCCGAAAGCTATTCCAAGGTCCGCATCCCTGGCTTCACCGGGTCCATTAACAATGCATCCCATTATAGCTATCTTTAAATTCTTTTTAATCCCCGAAGTTAATTTTTCAACCTCGCCAACAAGTTTATAGAAATCTCCAGTTGTCCTTCCGCATGTTGGGCAGGATACAATATCCACTCCTACCTTTCTCAAACCAAGACTATTAAGAATTATATATCCGGCATCGACCTCATCTACGGATTTACCGCTTAATGAAACCCTTATAGTGTCTCCTATGCCCTCGTGCAGGAGGATTCCCATTCCTACTGAAGATTTTATGCTGCCACTAAATACAGGCCCTGCTTCCGTAACACCCAGATGAAGAGGGTAATCAACCTTATCAGATATAACCCCGTAAACTTTTATAGTATCCAGCACGGACGATGCTTTTGCAGATATTTTAAAATTATGAAACTTTAGATTTTCTAAAAGTCTTACGTAATCCAGCGTACTTTCAATCATTGCTTCGGCTATATTTCCCTTATTCTTTCTCAATATCTTCTTATCTACAGAGCCGGAATTTATCCCTACTCTTAATGCGGCCTTTTTTCTTTTCGCTTTATTGATAATTTCAACAACCCTATCATGACCACCTATATTTCCCGGATTTATCCTTATGCAATCAACTCCTGCATCCATGCTGTCCAGTGCAAGCCGGTAATCAAAATGTATATCAGCTACTACCGGTATCCCACTAAAAATTTTTTCATCAATTAATTTTTTAAGATAAAAAATTGATTTTTTATCAGGCACCGCAATTCTTATTAGTTCACAGCCATGTTTTAATAACTCTTTTATTTCCTTTTTTATATCTTCAATGTCATCAATTTTGGACTTAGTCATTGACTGCACAACAATAGAATTATTTCCCCCTATTTTTATTTTCCCTACATCTATGGACCTTGTTTTTCTTCTTTTTATTTTCATAAAGAATTATTTCTATAAATTAACAAAACTGAAAGGATTTATTATATCAAGAACAACCGCTATAAGCATTAAAGATACCAGTATAAATACGCCTGCGTAATTAAAATACTCAATAACCTTCTGGGGGACAGGCCTTTTCCTTATGGATTCTATTATAATAAATAATATATTCCCTCCATCCAGGGGGAGAATCGGTATCATGTTGCCATAACCAATTAATATTGAAATAAGAGCAATAAAAAAAATAAAATCCTGCATTCCCATAGATGCCGTCTGCCGGAACATATTTAATATACCAACAGGTGAAACAGGCCTGGCCTCACTTATAGGGATCTCCCCGGAAAATAACATTCCAAATGCTTTTACATAGGTTATAGTTATATCCCAGGTCATAGTGAAGCTTTCCTTTATTAATCCAAAAAATCCATAATTTTTTATGGCATAGCCGGGATTAAAATACTGGCTGGGGGCTACGCCCAGATATCCCTCTCCATCTTTATCAGTAAGCTTTACTTTTATTTCTGCTTCTTCTCCATTGCGCTCTATAATATAATTTACTTCTTCTCCAGGATTATTTTCAGTCAGTAAAACAAAATCTTCCCACTTTTCTATTTTATGTCCCTCCATGGAGACGAACCTGTCCTCTAATTTAAAATCAGCCTCATCAGCAGCTGAGCCGGGTTCAACATATCCGATTGTTGTTGTTGGAGCAGCAAAACATAAAAAAATCCATATAAGCAATACGGCAAATATTATATTAAAACCAGTGCCGCCTATAGATATCAGCAGCTTTTTATAAGCCGGTTTGTTATGAAAAGATTTATTTTCCATCCCGGAAGGTATACGCTCATTTCTATCCATGCCCAGTAATTTATTATAACCGCCAAAAGGTATGGCACTTATTCCAAAAGTTGTGCCTCTTCTATCTTTAACTTTAAACAGTTTTGGGCCAAAACCTATAAAAAACTCCTCAACCCGGACTCCGCTTAACCTGGCCATTGAAAAATGGCCTAATTCATGGACTATTACAATTAAAGACAGCGCAGCTATCGAAAGCAAATATTGTATAATTATGGTTACAAACTGCATAATAATTTACACTTTTCCAAACCTTCTATTTCTCCTCTGATAATAGTATACAGCTTTAAGCAAGTCCTTCTCTCCAAAATCGGGCCAGAGCTTCTTAACAAAGTAAAATTCACTATATGCCAACTGCCATAATAAAAAATTACTTAGCCTGTACTCGCCGCTTGTCCTGATTAATAAATCCGGGTCGGGGCAGCCCCCGGTATATAAAAATTCATTAAAACTATCTTCATCTAACTTATCAATATTTATATTACCTCTTTCCGCTTCTTTATATATCTTTCTGGCTGCATCTACAATTTCTTTTCTGGCTCCATAATTAAACGCGATATTGAAGAAAAGCTTATTATTCTTTGCAGTCTTTTTTTCTGCGTTTCTGAAAGCTTCCATTACATCAGGCGGTATTCCCTTCCTGGATCCAATCAATCTTATCCTTACACCATTTTTATCCAGCAGGCCAAGCTCTTCCTTTAATGATTTTAAAAATAAATCAAGCAGGAAGTTTACCTCTTCCTCCGGCCTCTGCCAGTTTTCGCTTGAAAATGAATATACGGTTAAATATTTTATATCCAGCTCTATACACGCAGTTATAATATCTTTAAGGGCTTCTACTCCTACTTTATGTCCGGCAGAACGGGGCAAATGCCTTTTTGCTGCCCATCTGCCGTTGCCGTCCATTATGATTGCTACGTGTAAGGGTATTTTATTTTTTTTCAATGCTTTTATGGTTGGATTTTTCATAGCGGAGAAAATAGAAGAAATTAAGTTCAAATTACCTTCTACCTACACTTCCATAATTTCTTTTTCTTTCTGATCCAGGGAATTATTTATCTTTTCTATAAAATCATCTGTAATATTCTGAACTTCCTTCTGGTACTTTATTAAATCATCTTCGGTAATATTGCTTTCACTTTCCAGCTTTTTATACTCATCATTTATTTCTCTTCTAATATTTCTTATTGCGATTCTCCCGTCTTCCGCAATCTTTTTTGCCAATTTTACCAGCTCTTTTCTTCTTTCTTCATTTAAAGGCGGTATATTAAGCCGTATTACTCTCCCGTCATTGGATGGATTAATTCCCAGGTCGGACTTTGATATCTGACTTTCAATTTCCTTTAAAAACTTAGTTTCATAGGGCGAAATCAAAATAACCCTCGGCTCCGGTATGCTTATATTTGAAATAAATTTAAGTAATGTCTTATTGCCGTAGTAATCTATATAAATGTTATCAAGCAGCGATACGGACGCTCTCCCCGTTCTTATTGTATTAAATTCATGCTGGGTTTTCTCAAGTGATTGACTCATATTTTTTCTTTCTTCACTAAGAAGTGCATCTTTCATTTTTTACTCCTTTGATACAATAGTCCCAATATCTTTACCCATTATAACACCTTTTATATTTCCATGTTTTGTAATGTCGAAAACCACGACCGGCAGATTATTTTCCATACATAAAGAAGTTGCAGTGGAGTCAAGCACCCTCAGGTCTTTTTTTAATACATCAATGAAATTCAGCTTATCGAATTTTTTTGCATCTTTAAATTTCACGGGGTCTTTATCGTATACACCATCTACTTTTGTAGCTTTGAATATTATCTCAGCATCTATTTCCAGAGCTCTTAAAGCGGCTGCGGTATCCGTAGTAAAATATGGTTTCCCTGTTCCGCCGGCAAATATAACTACTCTTTTTTTCTCAAGGTGCCTTACTGCTCTTCTTCGTATAAATGGTTCGGCAATCTCCTGCATGGATATCGCGGTCTGTACCCGCGTAATCGCTCCCATTTTCTCCAGTGCATTCTGTAATCCCAGGGCATTCATTATAGTTGCCAGCATACCGATATAATCAGCAGTTGTCCTGTCCATTCCATTTGCGCTTGCGGAAACTCCCCGCCAGAAGTTACCCCCTCCTATTACTACTGCGACTTCTACACCGAGTTCGGATACTTCCTTAATCTGGCTTGATATATTGTTTATAACTCCGGAGTCTATCCCATAGTCAAGCTCACCCAGCAGCGCTTCACCGCTAATTTTAAGTAAAACTCTTTTATATTTTAACTTTTCCATTTATCCCCTTATAAGGGCTAAAATATTTATGAATTCTACTTCCCTTTATTTAACTGTCTCCACCCAGAACATATCTTTCGAATCTTCTAATTGCTATATTTTCACCGAGTTTCGCAATATTTTCCTTTACCAGATCTTTAATTTTTTTATCATTATCCTTCACGAAAAGCTGCTCCATCAGACAATTCTCTTCATAATACTTATTGATTTTGCCTTCAGCAATTCTATCCAGTATTTTTTCAGGTTTTCCTTCGTTTAAAGACTGTTTCTTGTAAAGGTCTTTTTCTTTTTCCACTATTTCATCAGGAACATCTTCTTTTGATACATACAAAGGTGCCGCTGCTGCAACATGCAGCGCTATATCATGCACCATATCTTTAAAAATTTCATTTCTTGCCACAAAATCAGTTTCACAATTGACTTCGACCAGTACTCCTATCCTGGAACCTGGATGTATATAACTATCGACCAGACCTTCTTCTGCAGTTCTGAAAGCTTTTTTTGAAGCCTCCGCCAGCCCCTTTTCCTTCAATAATTCCTCTGCTTTCTTTATATCTCCATTGCTTTCAACCAGTGCTTTCTTACAATCCATCATTCCAGCTTTGCTTTTTTCTCTTAATTCTTTAACCATTTCAGCGTTAATTTCCATTTCCTTCTATCCTTACCTCCTCAATAGTTATTAAACCCACACGTCATCTTCGGGCAGTTCTTCCAGCTTATCTTCGCTTTTCAGCTCCTGCAGCTTTTTAGCTTCTTTCTCCTCCGGGCTTTTTTCAGTTTTTACCTTTTCTTCCCTGCCTTCCTTAACAGCCCTGCACATTATATTTGTTATTAAACTGCACGAACGTATTGCATCATCATTACCGGGAATAACGAAATCAATCAGGTCAGGGTCACAATTGGTATCGGTTATGGCTACTATCGGTATTCCCAGCTTATTTGCTTCTTTCACAGCAATAACTTCTTTATTGGGATCAATAATGTAAAGAACATCAGGGAGTTTCTTCATGTTCCTGATACCTCCCATATTAAAGAGAAGCTTATCATATTCCTTTCTTATTCCCAGAACTTCCTTCTTTGGCAATTTTTCAAAAATTCCAGACTTCTCCATATGCTCTATCTCGTCAATTCTTTTTGCCCTCCTGTTTATAGTTTCAAAATTGGTAAGTGTACCTCCCAGCCACCTATTTTTTACATAAGGCATCCCGCAATCACTGGCAAGGGATTCTGCTATATCCTGTATCTGCCTTTTTGTACCTATAAATAATACCTGTCCGCCTTCACTTGCTACCTTTTTAACATATTCATAAGCTTCTATCAGCAGCCTCTGTGTTTCCTGCAAATCAATAATATATATACCATTTTTATCCGTGTATATATATTTTTTCATTTTCGGGTTCCACTTTTTGGTTTGATGGCCGAAATGGACTCCTACTTCCAGCAGCTGCTTCATAGTAACAATACTCAAATCTGTACCTCCTGTTTTTTATGGTTAATCCTCCACCACTTTAACTACGTAATAATTCACCATTTTGCTACAAGTGATGTGCGTAATTTCAACGTTCAAGTCTAGCATAATACATATATTTCATCAAATAATCAATAAAAATTTATTCCAGACATTCTGACAGTAGAATTACTCCCCATCAGCATCGTTTTCTGCCCTGGGATGAAATTTTTTATAGTCTTTTTTTAGTTTCTTAACATTCAGATGGGAATAAATCTGTGTGGTAGATATATTTTCATGGCCGAGAAGCTCCTGGATCTCCCTTATGCCTGCGCCTTCCTGTAAAAGGTGGGTGGCAAAGCTATGTCTTATACTGTGCGGGGTTATGTTTTTATTAATTTTTGCTTTTTTTACATACTTTTTTACTATATTCCTTATACTCCGCGAAGTTAATTTCCTTCCGAACCTGTTTAAAAAAAAGTGTCTGTCATCTTTACTCTTATCTTTATTAGAATAAATAATTCTATTTCTTGCTTCCATATACCTTCTTATCCAGTAAAGCACAGCTTTATTTAAATATACGAATCTCTGCTTCCTTCCTTTTCCCGTTACTACCAATTCATTATTTTCAATATCAAAATCATTTAGCTTTAAATTCTCTGCTTCGCTTACCCTCGCACCTGTTGAATAAAGAAACTCAATAATAGCCCTATCTCTTATTTCCAGATCACTTAAAGGTCTCATGCTGTTAAACAGCTTTCTCATCTCACTTACAGACAGAAATGAATACAGTCCCTGCCGCACCCTGGGTACATTAATTAACTGTGTTAACTGAAAATCAATAAAATCGTTCATTTCAAGGAATTTAAAAAAGTTAACAAGAGACGAGTATTTCCTGACAAGAGTTTTATTCGAATAATTATAATCATCTATAAATATTAGGAATTCTCTGAAAACTTCGATATCTAAAGAACCGGTGCCGGTAATATTTCTTTTTTTTAAAAAAAGTAAAAACTGGGATATATCTTTCCTGTAGGATTTTATTGAATTAAGCGATAAATTTTTTTCGTATTTTAGATACTTTACATAAAGTCCAAGGCAATTAAATAAATCCATGCTTATATATAATCACTCTCAATATCCTTCATCTTATTCTTTATTAAGCTGCGCATCTTTTCCGCTTCCTCTAA
>JAYEJA010000024.1:0-22578 GCA_034660395.1 Actinomycetota bacterium | reverse complement strand
AGCGAAATTGGCTTTGGGAACAGTATCAGACAGGTAGAATTTACAAGAAATATGCCTCTTATAAAGTATATGCTATCCACGAAAAATAAACTTTTTATAGGCAACACTGAAAGCTCATATTTCAAATACAGCATCCCGAGGGGAGAAAAAACAACCTCCATGATATGTATCCCGGTTATAGTAAAGGATGAAGTAAGAGGCATTATTTATATTGACTCCAAAAAAACGAATGCATTTTCAAGCAAACATGAATATTTTTTGAATATACTTGCCCATGAAGTTTCGGTTGCAATAGAGAGGGCACTTAATTATGAAAAAATAAAGAAATTAACCGTGATAGATGAGTTGACCGGCGTTTATAACAGGAGGAAATTTGATGTTGATTTGAAGAATTCGCTTAATGAAGCAATCAGGTATGTTAAGAGTCTGTCGCTTTTAATGATAGATATTGATTTCTTCAAAAAATATAATGATACCCACGGCCACCAGAAAGGTGATGCGGTTTTAGAAAGAATCGGGGAGATTTTTCTTGAAAATAAGAGGAATACGGATAGGGTATACCGCTACGGCGGAGAAGAATTTTCTGTAATATGCAGCGAAACCAATAAGGAAAATGCCAGGGTTTTTGCAGAAAGGCTGCGGGAAGTCGTATACCAGAATAAATTTGAAGGGGAAGATATTATGGAGCCGGCAAAAAGCCTTACGATAAGTATAGGAGTTTCAAGTTTTCCATTTAATTCTACAAATATTGAGGGTCTGATAAAATATGCAGATGATGCCCTGTATAGAGCCAAGGCAGGGGGAAGGAATAGAGTTATCGTATAAACTGATCTTATTATCCAGTAAGGTTTGCTAATTTGACAAAATCCTTTTTTATGTTTATAGTTAGATGTGTCTAACAATATTAGGTTAATAAAAAAGTGTTTATTTATGAAAAAGTTATCACAGAGTCTTGAAGATTATATAGAGGCAATACATGTGATTAGTTTTACCAACAAGGTGGTCAGGGTAAAAGAAATCGCTAAGTTCCTGGATGTAAAAACACCTTCGGTGGTTGATGCTGTCAGTAAACTTACAAAGAGGGGCTTTGTTAATCATGAAAAATATGGGTACCTGGAGCTAACAGAAGAAGGTAAAAAACGGGCAAGGGAAGTTTATGGTAAACATAAAGAACTATATAAGTTCTTAACCGGGGTACTCGGGGTAAGTAATTATACATCAAAGAAAGATGCCTGTAATATTGAGCATTATATAAGCAAGGAAGCTATGAAAAAGATGATAAAATTTACGAAATTTATGGATACTTGTCCCGAAGGGAATCCACCGTGGCTTAAGAATTTTAATTATTATGTTAAATATGGCCGTCACCCCAGCAGCTGCTGCAAGAAAGGGAGTTGCGGATAGCAATATAATTTGTTAAATAAAATCTTTTTAATCTTGACAAAAGTAAACATTCCTATTAAAGTTAGACATACCTAATACTTATAGGATTGGTTAAAATGAGAAGATGGGGTTTTAGAAAACATAGAAGAGGGCCGAGAAGAGGGCCGAGAAGAGGTCCAGTAAGACATGAAAGATATTTCAGCATGGCAGATGCTGTACCTGGAAAAAAGTATAGACTGGTAAGGGTTGATGGAGGATATAGAATTAATTCCAGGCTCTGCGCCATGGGATTTATTCCAGGTGAAGTTTTTTCTATTTCAGGTGCATCAAGGGGAGGTCCCAGGTGCGTTATTATTAAAGGAACAAAGTTTGTAATTGGAAGAGGGATGGCTGAAAGGATCAAGGTTGAGGAGATCTGATGCACGATAAGGAAATTACTGTCGCTCTTACAGGAAATCCCAATTCGGGTAAAACAACAATTTTTAATAACCTCACCGGAATGCGCCAGCATGTAGGGAATTACCCCGGTGTTACCGTAGAAAAAAAGGAAGGCATAGTTGAATATAAGGGATACCGTATTAATATTATTGACCTTCCTGGAAATTACAGTCTTACAGCGTACTCTCAGGAAGAAATAATATCAAGGAATTTTATTATCAACGAGAAACCGGATGTAGTCATTGATATTATTGATTCCTCAAACCTTGAACGTAACCTGTATCTCGCAGTGCATATTTCGGCCACATCCGGACACTGATTCCGGGAACATCCGGACAGCATAACGGAATTATCCGGACACCATAACGGCTACATCCGGACACCTTGTCGGACTGATTTAAAATCTGCTACCCTTAAGCTTTTAAATAACTTAAAAGTCTAAGGGAGGAAAAAACCGATGAGGAGGACCGATATGTTAAAGGCAAGAGAGATTCTAAGACTAAAGAAAGCCGGGCTGTCATTAAGAGACATTGCACAATCCTGCAGCTGCGGTAAAACCACTATATCAGAAGTGCTCGCAAGAGCAAGAAAAGCAAAGATCAAGTGGCCACTTGATCTAAGTGACAAAAAGCTTATCTCACTACTCTATCCTCCCACCCAAAAGCAAACTACTGTGCCTGAGCCTGATATGGAATATGTATTCTACGAGATGAAGAAAAAGGGGTTGACACTAATGCTGCTCTGGGAAGAATATAAAGAGAGATACTCCAATGGAATAATGTATACTCAGTTCTGCAGCCGCTACAGGGATTTTAAAAAAAGTAACAGACTAACAATGCATATAGAGCACAAAGCTGGAGAGGAAATGCAGGTGGACTGGGCAGGCCAGACCATATCATATGCAGATAGAATAACAGGAGAATTAAAGAAAGCATACATATTTGTTGCAGTACTTCCTGCAAGCTCATACCCATTTGTATATGCATACGATGATAGAAAGCTTTCAAACTGGATAGATGCCCACGTGCGGGCATTTGAGTATTTCGGAGGAGTGCCACTTGTAACCATTCCGGATAATACTAAGACAGCGGTAATTACCCCCGATGTTACAGAACCTGTTCTAAACAGAAGCTATAGCGATATGGCAAACCATTACTCTACTGCAATAGTTCCGGCAAGAAGTGGAAGGCCAAAAGATAAAGCAGCCGATGAGAACATGGTGGGAAATGTTTTAAGAAGGATACTTGCCCCAATAAGAAATGTGAAGTTTTTTTCTGTATACGAGATAAATCAGGCCATAGCGGCTGAACTTTCTAAGTTTGTAAGAAGGCCATTTAAAAAGATGGAGGGAAACAGACTGACCGCTTTTTTAAAGATAGACAGGCCAGCCCTTATGCCTCTTTCCGGGGGTAGATATGAGTACTGCGACTGGAAGCAGGCAAGGATTGCCTACAACTACCACGTTGAATATAAAAATTTCTATTACAGTACCCATTATTCATATGCAGGAAGCCTCTGCTCCATAAGGGCAACCAAAGATACGATAGAGGTATTCGTAGACAGCCAGAGGGTTGCTGCACACAAAAGAAACTACGATAAAGGAAACCGGTATACCACATTGCCCGAACATATGGCAGATGAGCACAGAGCAGTATCCGGCTGGAGCACCGATCGCTTTATTTCCTGGGCAAATAAGATAGGACCCAGTACCGGGGAGTTTGTCAAAAAAGTCCTTTTGAGTAGGAAGTATCCTGTCCAGGCTTACAGGGCCTGCATGACCATAATGAGCCATACTAAAAACTCTCCACCTAATATAATCGAAAATGCAGCGAAAAAAGCTCTTGATATGGAAATCTACTCATATAAATATTTTAAGATGATAATTAATAAGGAAAGCATAAAAAAAGTAAAGGATAAAAGACCTAATAAGGCAGTAGTTCATTCCAACTTAAGAGGAAAAAGCGCCTGCGTGGGAGGTGGTATAAATGCTTGATAGCCCGACAATAGAAAAGCTAAAGGAGATGAAGCTAAAGGTAATGGCCCAGATGCTGGCTGATCCGGACAATACAATAAGAGATCTATCCTTTGAGGATAGAATTGCAATAATGGTTGAAAAGCAGTGGCTTTCTAAGAGAACTGCAAGAATTAAAAGGCTCATTGGAAATGCTGCCTTTGCAATAGATGCCTGCATTGAGGATATTAAGTATCATCCTGAAAGAACTATTGATAAAAAGGTAGTTCAGACACTTTCTGCCTGCACCTATATCGAAAAGAGTCTAAATGTGGTGGTATCGGGAAAAACTGGATCCGGTAAATCTTACATAATATGTGCACTGGGTAATGCTGCCTGCCGCAGATTATACAGAGTTAAATATTACAGGATACCGGAGCTTCTTTTAGAGATAGAGGATGCAAGAAGCCGGGGCAATTATTTAAAGTTTATGAGAAGCCTTCAAAAGATAAGGCTTCTCATTTTGGATGATGTAGGGCTTAAGACATATACAGTTGAAGAAAGCAGGGATATTTTAGAGATAACCGAAGCCAGATACAACAAGAGCTCCACGATACTATCGGCTCAGGTGGAGCATTCCAGGTGGTATGATCTGTTTTCTGATCCAACAATAGCAGATGCCATAATGGACAGGGTAATACACAATGCATATATTCTTCCGCTTGATTCTAAAAAATCCATGCGCCAGGTTATGGCTGAAAAGAATAAAGATGATTTACTATAGTTTTAAGAACCATAAATTCATTGAAAAGAGCAGTTTACTGCTGTAGAATTTTACTAACGACAGGGTGTCCGGATGTAACCGGAACGCTGTCCGGATAATTCCGGAACTGGTGTCCGGATAAGCCGGAATTCGCATGCAGTCCAGCTGATAGAGCTTAATGCATCTCTTATACTGGCGTTTAACATGTCAGATGTAGCGAAAAAAGTTGGCAAGGAAACCGATATCGGCCTGCTCTCGGAGCTTATGGGGGCATCTATTGTAGAAACTATAGGTTCTAAAGGCATAGGAAATAAAGAGCTTTTGGAAGAGATAATAAAGACAGCGGAAGGCAAGAAAAGGAAAGAAGTAGATGTAAAATATGGCGAAGAAGTTGAAAATGAGATTTCAAACATCGTATCGGTTTTAGAAAGAGAAAAAATACCAATTTCTAATTTTAATGCCAGATGGGTTGCAGTAAAGCTTCTTGAGCAGGATCAAGAAGTAGTAGATATTATGAAAAAGAAGGCCGGGGGAAAGTACCAGCAAATTTCTCAGGCGGTTACAGGCTCCATGGAACATATAAAAAGCATACTGAGGGATTCTCCTGAAGTAATAATTGCAGATGCAAGATATGGATTTATCGAGGGAGCACTTCTCGAGTCTTACAGGGAAGTTGAATCGGGGAAATTAGATAAGAGCGAAAGAATTGATAGAATATTTACAAATAGAATATTCGGGATACCGATATTTTTATTTATAATGTGGATTATGTTTCAACTTGTTTTTTCTCTGGGTAAGTATCCTGTAGGATGGCTGGAGCTGGGTTTTGAAAAGCTGGGGACTTTAATTTCAGGAGTTGTCCCCCAGGGACTTGTAAGATCACTTCTCGTAGATGGAATTATAGGAGGAGTAGGAGGTGTTATAATCTTTACTCCGAATATAATTATGCTATTTTTTGCAATAGCTGTTCTTGAAGATTCAGGTTATATGGCAAGGGCTGCATTTGTAATGGACAGGGTAATGCATAAGATAGGGCTGCATGGAAAATCTTTCATCCCTCTTGTCATCGGATTCGGCTGTACGGTCCCTGCCTATATGGGTTCCAGGATCCTTGAAAACAAACAGGACCGCCTGGTTACGATGCATATAAATACCTTTATGAGCTGCGGCGCCCGCCTTCCAGTGTATATACTTTTTGCAGGAGCATTTTTCCCTGAAATAGCGGGAAATATTGTGTTTTCAATCTATTTGATAGGTGTACTGATGGCTGTCATTATGGCAAAGGTATTGAGGGCGACAAGGTTCAGGGGTGAATCTGAACCATTTGTTATGGAATTGCCGCCGTATCGTATACCTACATTTAAGGGGATACTGATTCATGCCTGGGAAAGAGTCCGGGAATATGTCAAAAAGGCAGGAACAGTAATACTTGCAATATCAGTGGTTATGTGGGTACTGTTTACCTTTCCAATGATAGGGGGCAATTATTCTCAGGATTACCAGAGCCAGATTGAGGAGATCGAGCTGCTTAATCAGCAGGGAGAAATTACCGGTGATGAATATGAGAGCAGAATAACTGAAATAGAGGCAAAGATGGCCGGTGAGAAGCTTGCACATTCCGCTGCCGGAAGAATCGGTCACTTCATGGAGCCGGTTTTCAGGCCTCTTGGCTTTGACTGGAGGATGGTAGTAGCTACTGTATCAGGAATTGCAGCAAAGGAAGTAATTGTTTCTACCATGGGTACGCTTTACAGCATAGAAGATGCAGAAAGTCAGTCTGAATCTTTACAGACAGCTTTGAATAAACATTATAATCCCCTTGTAGGCTACAATTTTATGTTATTTACGCTACTTTATTTCCCCTGCCTTGCTGCCATGGCTGTATTCAGGAAAGAAGCAGGAACGAAAGAAATGTTATTCCAGATGGGTTACACTTTACTTCTTGCCTGGACTGTGTCCTTTCTGGTGTTCCAGATAGGTGGGTTTTTTGTTTAGTAATGATAAAAAAGGTCACGAGAATTAAGTAGTGGTAATGGTAGAGGGATATAATATTTTATTTTAGAAATTTTGAGGCTGCCTTATATCTATACGGTATATAATGAAGTAATGCAAATTTTACATGTATTTAAAAGACCCCGCTTGTAGCGGGGTCTTTTTATTCTTATCAAATTAATTTAATTATTATTCCAATTAATTTAATATTTTCTGTAATTACTCTCTGTTCTCGCCTTTTTGGGACGGGCTTCGTCAACTTTTAATGTACGGCCTTCGAAGTCTGTGCCATCTAAAGCTTCCTTTGCCTTTTCAGCATCTGCTGCATCTGACATTTCAACAAATCCAAAACCCTTACTCCCGATTATGATGACCTCTTTAATTTGGCCATGCTGGGAAAAAAGTTCTTCCAGTTGCTTGTCAGTAACAGAGTAGTTTAGATTTCCTACATAAAGTTTACTGCTTTGCATTTTCTTACCTCCTTTTTACAATTATTGTTTCTCTAAGCTTTACAACATTTCTTTTAGAGAGGTAATTGAAAATAACAAAACCTTAACTCTTAATAAAAAATATCATTAAACACAAGAGAAAGATAAGTATATTCTCTTTTATAAGCTTTTGTCAATGTATAATTTATTTTGCAGGGATTTGTCCTGACATAAGTTATGCGCGTAATAATTATAAAGATATTTTATGTTTTCATTTTCCACTTTGTAATAATATTTTCCCTGTCAAAAACCTTAACTGCAAGCTTCAGGAAAAGGGGGCAAAATGCCAGCAGCACCAGGCATCCTATTAGAAGATATGCAATGTTTATAAGGAAGATTCCGGCAAGCTGGAGGCCTATAACCAGATATATTGGAAGTATTACCATGGAGCCAATACCCTGGGCGCCTTTGATATCAGTGGATTTCGAAGATACGATAATGCTTAGCATGGTTATTATAAAGGATAATATGGGGCTCAGGATAAATGCCACTATCAACCATTCAATTGTGGGAAGCGGCAAATAACCCAGTTTAATAAAGGCTGTAATATCTACGACTACTGTCAGTATGATGAAGCAGATTGTGGAAGTAATAAATGACGGAACAAGAGCGGTAAGCGTTTTTCCTAAAAGAAGCTCCGATGTTCTTACAGGAGTTGCCAGGAGCGGCTCCAGGGTTTTGTTTTCTTTTTCCATAAGTACCGAGGATGGCGCTATAAGACTGGGGACCATTGCAGGGATTAGAAGCAGGAGGATTATAAGTTGTTTTAGGATAAAATCTATGAGTACCTTTAACGGGTCATCAACGGAACCAAAGGCTTTATTAATAAAATTCATGGTATCTTCATCTTCGAGGATTGGTACGCTTCCCAGAATAAACGCCATTGGCATTGCAACAGAGAATATGATGACCACTATAAGGACAGGCAGCCATATATTTTTGTTCTTTATAATTTCCTTAATTTCCTTTTTAAAAATTATTACGGCTTTTTTCATTTCGCCTCTTCATCATTTATTAAATTAAGATATATCTCTTCAAGAGTTGCTTTTACTTCATTAAAGTAAAGGATTTGAGCTCCATTGTCTGTGAGTCTTTTAATAATCTCCGGATTGGAAGTTTCGGGTTCCTCAATTATTACTGTTGCTTTATTATCATCTAACTCAATATCTTTTATTTCATCGGTTTCTTCCAGCAGCTTTATATATCTTTCCGCTTTATCCCTGAATATTATTTCAGCTCTTTTATTTTTGCCGCTGTTTTGAAGCTCATCAAGAGTAGCAATCCTTATAATCTTTCTTTTTATAATGCAGACTCTATCAGAAAGGCTCGATGCTTCATCCAGATTGTGGGTGCAGAGAAAAACGGTGGTTTTTTCTTTTTTTAAACTTTCAATGAAATTCCTTACCATGTAGGCGCTTTCAGGGTCAAGCCCTGCAGTCGGCTCATCCAGAAACAATATCTTTGGTTCATGTATGAGGGCACGGGACAGGGCGAGCTTCTGCTTCATCCCTTTGGAATATGTACCTGTGAGGCCATCTTTTCTTTCCCATAACCCGAACATTTTAAGATACTTCTCAATATTTTTTTCCTTCTTTCATCGGGTATATCATAAAAACTTGAATAATAATCAAGATTTTCATATGCGGAAATCTTTTCGTATAAACCGGGAGATTCGGTAAGGATTCCGATTACTGACCTTACATATTTATCATTTTCCTTAGAATCTCTGCTGTCTATTGTTATTTTTCCAAGTGTCGGGGGAATAAGGGTTGCAAGCATTCTAATTGTGGTAGTTTTTCCGGCGCCGTTGGGCCCGAGGAAACCGAATATTTCACTCTCACCTATATCAAAAGATATATCTTCAACTGCAGTAATATTTTCAAACTTTTTTGTAAGATTTTCTACCTTTATCATAAAGATATTATATATTTAATTTTTCTTAAGGTTTCAATTAATTATCCGCTCTGGAATTATGTGAGTCAATATTTTCTTTAATTTTTAATTAGCAGTTAACTGAATTAATTTACAAAATCATTAACTGTTTTTTAAAGATGAAGGTTATAATCTTAAATAATAATAATTTAATGTTAAACAATAAATAATTATTTACAAATATTAAATTTTATATTAAAATAAACCTGGACTTTAATAAATTTTAAATGAAGGAGGCCTATATATGGATATTAAAAAAAACAAAGCTTAAAAAGCTTGCAGGGATAATCAAAATAATTTTTGATGTGTTTTTCTGGGCTACATTAGTTTTGGGAGCAATTAGTTTTTTATTTTTTATAGCAACGTTTTTTGTTCCCGAAAACATTTTCGTAGTATCCGGGATACGGGAGGGATGGTCTATTTCTATGATAGGCGGGATAATGAGATATAATATTGACCCTGATTTGTACAGTAATATTAATTTAAAGCATTTCTTGAAGGCCATACTACCGGCGGTAACTGTTATTTCTTTAATGCTGATGATAATTGCGCATAACTTAAAGTTGGTTTTAAAAACTATTGTGAAAGATAGACCTTTTGAAAAAAGTAACTCAAAAAGACTTTTAGTAATAGGTATCGTTCTTATAGCCGGTTCGATTATTTTAAATATTACTGAAGGAATAACAGCACTGGCAATAATTAACACACTGGAAATTAAAAATGTTGATGTGGTATTTACTGTTGACGGAGCTATGTTATTAACCGGAATTCTTGTTATTATACTTGCAGGAATATTCAGGTACGGAAGTTATCTGCAGGATGAATATGATACCACACTTTAAGGAGGGAATTATTATGTCCATAATAATCAGACTTGACAGGGTTCTTGCAGATAGAAAAATGCAATTAGGCGAGCTGGCAGATAAAGTCGGCATATCAATAGTAAATTTATCAAATCTTAAGACAGGTAAGGTAAGAGCAATCAGGTTTTCCACCCTGGATGCCATATGCAGGAACCTGAAATGCCAGCCGGGGGATATTCTCGAATATTCGAATGATGAGGATTAAAAAGATTAGTTCTTTAGTTACACTGATATATGCAGCGGTTTTGATATTATTTACTACTTATTACTTTTATGTTAAAGTAATACCTATAATAATTAGTAAGGAAAGTACAAATGAGTATTACCACAGTTACAAAAAAAGGACAGATAACGATACCAAAACCTGTCAGGGACCGTCTTGGACTAAAAGAGGGAGATAAAGTTCTGGTTAAATTTCATGAAGGTAAGGTCTTTGTTAGAAAAGTTACTTCTATTTTTGATCTGGAGGGCTCTGTCAGGGTGCCTGAAAAAGTAAAGAAATTTGGCTGGAAGGAAGTAGAAAAAAAAGCGCATGATAATATGGCGAAAAGGATTAAGTCTTGAGAAATAAAGTCTATGCCGATACGAATCTTTTTATAAGGTTTTTTACAGGGGAGCCAGCTGACCAGGCAGAGGAATCCAGAAAATTTTTAAATAAGGTATCGGATGAGGAGTATGAACTATTTATATGTGATCTGGTAATTGCTGAAATCATCTACGTTCTGGAAAGCGTATATAATCTTGAGAAAACTGAAGTTGTTGAAAAAATATTTGCCATTGCAGAGATTAATAATACAGTAATAGAAAACCGCCGGGTTGTGCTGAAAGCACTGGATTTTTATGAGGAGAAAAATATAGATTTTATAGATGCCTATATAGCGGGTCACATGGCAAAGAATAATTGCTCTAAAATATTTTCATTTGATAGCGATTTTAAAAGAATAGATTTCATTAAAAAAATCATTAATTAAAATTGTCTTCTAAAAGAATCCCTTATTAGAAAAATAATCCTTTTGAGATTTTTGGCTGCTTCTAATATAATTTCAGTTACAGAAAACCGGAAACAGTTTTAAGGTTAAAGATAAGTTTTACGTTTTTTTGTATATATAATTTAAACTGTATGGAAATAAAAATAAGAAAGCGCAGGAAAAATAAAAAATGAAAACAGCAGTAAAAACGAAAAAAATAGACATTTTAATGATAGACAATTATGATTCCTTTACTTTCAATCTGGTTCAGTACCTTGGAATTCTTGGCGAAAACATAAAGGTCAGAAGAAATGATAAAATAACGGTTGATGAAATTAAGAGTATGTCCCCGTCAAAAATAGTCATTTCGCCGGGCCCCGGAAGACCCGGGGATGCAGGTATGTCAAAAGAAATAATAAATAATTTTTATAAGGAAATACCCATACTTGGTGTTTGCCTCGGGCACCAGTGTATTGGTGAAGTATTCGGTGCTGAGGTTATTAATTCAGGGAGAGTAATCCATGGAAAGACCTCTAAAATCTATCATGACGGTAAAACCGTTTTTAGCGGTGTCGAGAGTCCATTTGAAGCGGCAAGGTACCATTCCCTTATTCTAAAAAAAGATTCTATTCCGGAATCACTGGAAGTTACAGCTCATACCGACGATGGTATAGTAATGGGGATAAGGCACAATAGTTTTAAGCTGGAAGGAATTCAATTCCACCCGGAATCCTTTCTTACACCACAGGGGATGAAAATACTTAAAAACTTCATAAATTTATGAAAATCCTTTCCACAATTTCAGCTGTTAATTTAAAAATTCAGCCCCAGGATGCAGCTTATATATTAAGAGATACGGACTACATGTGCTTTCTGGACAGCAGTCTTGCCGGAAGCAAATATTCAAAGTTTTCTTATATCGCCTGGAATCCTAAAATGGTTATAAAAAGCAGGGGTTTTAGAAATGAATTTTTAAATATTTATTCAGGTATAGGTTATCATTCCTACCAGAATCCTTTATCTTTTCTAAAGCAGAATATAAGGGAATATATTTACTGTTTTCCTGGCGGTGATACGAAAAATATACGGTTTAAATATATAGATAAGGGAAGGATAGTGAGAATAAAAAAAAGCATTGGGGAGAAGCTTCCTGATTTCAGGGGAGGTTTTATGGGCTATTTCTCATATGATTTAAAGAACCATATTGAAATGCTTCCACACAATGCTGTTGATGACATTGGAATACCCCTCTTTTATCTTACTTATTATGACAGATTGCTGGCTTACAGCCGCAGAGAAGAGAAGTGGTATTTCATAAGGAACTTCCCTTTAAGAGAAGGGCGAAGACAGAACAAAAAAGACAGGGTGCCTGAATATATCCCCATGTCTTTATATGATGAAGATGATTATATGGATTCAAGAACAAATGATGTGGATTTAATTGGAAAGATTAATTCAAGCGTTAGCGAGATATGCAGTTTTTTTAGGGAAGGAAGTAAAAAAAGCGGCAGGATAAAAAAAGATATAATTAAGAAATATTATGATAAGAATATCCCGGGGATAAAACTTAATTCGAATATTAGCAAGAGAGACTATGTCAAAAGAGTATTGAAAATAAAGGAATATATCCACAAAGGCCATATTTATCAGGCAAATTTTAGCCAGAGGTTTAAAGCGCACCTGCCGGTTGAGCCGATGGACCTGTATTATATATTAAGAGCAAAAAATTCCGCTCCTTTCTCTGGTTTCTTGAAATTCCCCGATTTCAGCATAGGAAGCTCATCTCCTGAAAGGTTTTTGTTTTTAAAAGGTGACTTGATCCAGACAAGACCCATAAAAGGGACGAGGCCGAGGGGAAGGGATACCCGTGATGATTATAAAAATATAAAAGAGCTAAAAGAAAGTATTAAAGACAGGGCGGAACTGAATATGATTGTTGACCTGGAAAGAAACGACCTGGGCAAGTTTTGTTATTATGGTTCGGTTAATGTATCCGAACATGCGGTAATTGAGAAATATGCAAGAGTTTTTCATTCTGTTTCAACCGTTGTAGGGAAGGTTAAGAAAGGGGTGGATATTTCTGACGTACTTAAAGCATCTTTCCCGGGAGGCTCAATAACCGGGACGCCGAAGATAAGAGCGATGGAAATTATTGATGAAATGGAGTCGGCGGCCCGGGGTGTTTATGCGGGTTCAATAGGTTATATAGGCATTGATTCCACGGTTGATTTAAATATCGTCATAAGAACATTTGTTATTAAAAAAAATAAATTCTATTATAATGTAGGCGGAGGCATTGTAGAGGATTCTGTCCCGATTGAGGAGTATGCGGAATCCCTTGATAAGGGAATTGCGCTGGAAGAAACTTTAAAATTTTTTACAGGCAGGAATTTAAAAAAATTATTATAGATATAGTGTAAAATAAACCTGAAGGATATCATATGTTTAATTTTATTTTTATAAACGGGAAGATGGCTGCTTCAGGCAGGGCCAGGATATCGGTAAACGATAGAGGATTTCTATATGGCGACGGTCTTTACGAGACAATGAGAAGCTATAAGGGCTCCGTATTTATGCTTGATGAGCACATTGATAGGCTTTTCCACTCGCTGAAGGTTTTAAAGTACAATCTTACCTTTGACGGTGAACATGTAAAAGAGGCCGTAAGAAAAACTATAAACAGGAATAATCTCGGGAGAAGAGATGCTTATATAAAAGTAATAGTAACCAGGGGTATTAATGGCAGAGACTTTCATTTTAGCAGCAGCTATAAACCTTCTCTTATAGTAATTGCAAAAAATTTTAGAAACCACTGGGCGGATTATTATACAGAAGGAATAAAGATTATTTCTTCTTCAGTAAAAAGGCCGTCTGTGGGAAGTCCTATTTATTCTCACAAGCTTATCAATTATTTCGAGAATATTTATGCAAAGGATGAAGCAAGTTATAAAGGGGCCCAGGAAGCAATATTTTTAACAGGGGACCATCTGGTTCTGGAGGGTGCATCAAGCAATATCTTTTTTGTAAAAGGAAATACAGTTTATACCCCGCCGCTTACCCAGAACATACTGCCGGGCATAACGAGAAAAGCTGTTGTTGGCCTGTGCAGGGAAAACAGGATAAGGGCAAGGGAAAGAAAAGTCCATTACCGGGATTTTATAAACGCGGATGAAATTTTTGTAACAGGTTCCATTGGAGAGGTAGTACCTGTAAGAGAGGTTGACAGGTTTGAAATGGGCGGAAATGTTCCAGGTAAAATAACTTCAAAGCTTATGGCGCTGTACAGGAATAAAACCTCTTGTTCAGAGTAAACGGAAGAACCGGAGGAGGTAAATATTTTTTAGTCCTATTTCAATATATTTTAATGTTATATGCTCTTTGATTTTTAATTTTTATAATTTTGCATATTAAAAATTTGTAGGATTTGCATCACCGGGATTTATTGTTAAAATGAATTTGTTGGATTTAAGAGATTTTTATAAATGATTCCTTGAAGTTTCACGTACTTTTATTATTAATATTATAGAAATAGTGTCCCTGATTCTGAGGATTGATTTTATATATTAGAAAATATGAATGTTAATATTACAAGGTAGTTTCAACCTGAATATTTAGTAATAATATTAAATTGGTTCGATAGCAAAGGAAGGCTTTTTAAGATCCAGTTTATAGATTATGCAAAGGGGGTAATTGAAGTGAAAAAATTTAATAGTCTGATGGATCTTATAGAGAAAAGAAGAAGCATAAGGGCTTATAAATCTCAAAATGTAAAAGAGGAAGATTTGAATTATGTTCTCCAGGCATTCAGAAAAGCTCCATCGGCAAAGAATCTTCAGCCCTGGAAGTTAGTTGTTGTGAAAGATAAGAAAAAAATAAATGACCTGGCTATTGCATGTAACAGCCAGACCTTTCTTTCAGAAGCGCCTGTCCTTATAGTAGCATGTGCCAATATAAATGAGGCATATGGATCTATGGGGGGCTATATGAGTAGTTACCCTATAGATATAGGAATAGCTTTAGAGCACTTAATACTGGCTGCTACCGAAAGAGGCCTCGGTACCTGCTGGATAGGAGCTTTTAAGGAAAAGCTGGTAAAAGACCTTCTTAATATCCCTGAGGATGTAAGGGTTGTGGCCATAACTCCGCTGGGAATCCCGGATGAAGAAGGAAAAATTAAAGGGAGAAAAGCATTAACTGAAATAGTCTGCTATGATAAATATATCGAGTGAGCCTGAGAATAAAATGAGAACGGTATGAAGGCAGAGCAGAATTATAATAAGCAACGGGTTGAATAAGATTTTCCGGGGTTTATATGGAAATAATTACCACTCATGTAAGTTCTGATTTTGACTCCTTTGCTGCTATGGTAGCGGTAAAAAAAATATATCCGGAAGCTAAAATAATACTGCCCACTGCTATAAACCAGAATGTAAGAAAATTCATTACTCTTTATGAAGAGGAGCTCCCGCCGCTTATGGATTCAGGGGCAGTGGATTTTAAAAAAGTAAAGAGGGTTATTGTTGTTGACACGAAGATTGCCTCAAGACTTGGTGTGGCAAAGAAGTCGCTGGATAACAAAGATATTGAAATTATAATATATGACCATCATAAGAAATCGTCCAGAGATATAAAAGCGACATATGACCATTCAATGAAAGCCGGCTCTACTACTACGATTCTTATAAATATTCTAAAAAGTAAAAAAATACATATATCCCCGCTTGAAGCTACTTTATTTACCCTTGGAATTTATGAAGATACGGGTTCTTTTGTCTATCCCGGAACTACTCCTGATGACCTGAAGGCAGCTGCCTTCCTTATGGAAAAGGAATCCAATCTTTTTGAAGCATTAAAATTTTTAAGTCTTTCATTATCCGGGGAACAGCATAAGCTTCTGGAGAAGTTGATAATGAATTGTAGAAAAATAAAGGTTAAAGAAACAGAAGTATTGTTATCAAGTTTGGAGATGCCGGAGTTTATTGAGGGTCTGTCAGTGCTTACCAGAAAGTTGTCACAGGTTGAGGATGTTGATATAGCATTTTGCTGGGTCAAGATGAAAGAAAAAACATATGTAGTGGCCAGAAGTGATAATAAGGAAGTGGATGTATCCAGGGTCCTTAAAACCATTGGAGGGGGAGGTCACCCCCAGGCGTCTTCTGCGATTGTGAACAATTTAAGTTTTAAAGAGATAGAGGATAAAATCCTTGGCTCTTTAAATGAAAACATTAAAGAGCCCCTGCTGGCAGGGGATGTAATGTCTTATCCCGTAAAGGTGGTAAATGAAGATGTGAGTATTTTAAAAGTCGGCGAAATGCTGAAAAAATATGGTCATTCAGGGATACCGATAGTGAATAAAAGCAATAATCTCGTGGGAATAATAACAAGGAAGGATGTAGATAAAGCTATAAGCCACGGGCTTTCCCATGCGCCGGTAAAGGGCTTTAAGTCCCATGGTGTTGTAAGGGCTGATCTCAATTCTTCTATTGTAGAAATACAGAACCTGATGATTGAAAATGGTATTGGAAGGGTACCTGTTACCAAAAAGAAAAAAATTGTAGGTATAGTTACGAGAAAGGATATACTGAGATTCCTGCATGGCAGGATTTTTAAAAATTTATGGGAAATGTTTCCTCCTGAAGTACGGAATATACTGAAAGCTGTCTCAGAAACAGCAAGGGCCCTGAAGTATAATACCTATCTTGTCGGAGGAATTGTAAGGGATGCGCTTTTGGATATACCCAATTTTGATGTGGATATCGTATTAGAGGGTGACGGGATAAGATTCGGAAAAGAACTTTCAAAAAAGCTTAAGTGTAAACTTGAGACCCACCGGAAATTCGGCACCTCCGTTATCGTACTTAAGGATGGAAAGCATATTGATATAGCCAGCGCGAGAGTGGAGTATTACGAGAGTCCTGCTGCGCTACCAACGGTTGAATCGGGGAGTATAAGGCAGGATCTTTCAAGAAGGGATTTTACCATAAATACCATGGCTCTTTCCTTAAATAAGAAGAATTTTGGTGAGGTTCTTGATTTCTTTGGCGGGAGGGAAGATTTAAAGAATAAAAAAATCAAAGTTTTGCACAAGATGAGTTTTATAGAGGATCCAACCAGGATTTTTAGGGCGGTAAGATTCGAAAAGCGGCTTGGTTTTAAAATGAATAGCCAGACTGAAAGACTGGCCAGAACAACCATAGATATGGATATAGTTTCCAGGCTGAATGGTGTAAGGATAAGGGATGAGATGGTATCAATTTTTAATGAGGACAATGCTCTTGAGGCCATAAAAAGACTGTATGAACTGGGCGCCTTAAGGAAAATAGGCCTTAAAGTAAAAGTAGATTCTAAGTTTATAAGACAGGCAGGAAAAATTCTAAATTGCGGTAAAGAGTTAGAGAGCTTTTATATTGGGAATAAAAAAGGGGGAGAGGTTAAAAAATGGAAGCTACTTTTTATCCTCCTTTTAAAAGGGCTTGGTCCTGCAAAAATAAAGAAATGGTGTTCTGAAATGAAAGTAAGAAAAAGGGATACGGGTGATATTGTAGAATCCTGCAGCAGGTGGAATGAAATTAAAAAAAGCCTTGGCAGGGATATTAAAAGGAATTCTACCCTTTATTACAAAGTAAAGGAATTACCTCCAGAGCTTCAGGTTATTGCCTGCGGATGGGGCAGTAAATATTACAGGAATATTAAAAAGTACCTTACTGTACTGTGTGATATAAGCCTCGAGGTCAGCGGAGAGACATTGAAGGAAATGGGTTACAGGCCGTCTCATAAATTCAGGATAGTGCTTGATAAGCTTTTTGAAATGAAAATGGATGGGAAGGTGAAAAGCAGGGAGGATGAGGTCAGCCAGCTGGAGAGGCTGATGAGGATGCAGAGAAGTTAAAATCCATGCTGGGGAGCATAAATATTTATTTTAATAATTCTGATATCTTAAAGACTTCATTTCTATCAACAAATCTATCATTAACGAATTTATGCAGTATGCTTGATATTAATGTTTGATAGGGGATTCCTTCATTTTTTGCGATAGATTTTATTTGGTCAAGATCTTTTTCGTTTAGTCTTAGAGTTACAACTTTTTTCTTTGAACTTTTTTCCAGGATTGATTCTGTTTTTTTCTTTCTCTTTTCAGATATCGGTTTATATTCTCTGGCTTCTTCCTCAATTTTTTGTTCATTTGTACCAAGTTTATATTTCATTTTAATCTCTCCTTATAAATCATATTAAATTTCCTGCTGGGGGAAACAGTTTTTATAATAATATTGTAATCATTATCGATAACGAAAGGAACAACATGAATGTAATTTCTATATTCAAGTATAAAGATTTGCTGCCCCTTTCTTTTAGGATGTTCCAGTATCTCTATATATTTTTTATCAATGATAAGTTCTAAGTTCTACAATTTCATCAATGTCGATATTTCTCTCATATTTTAATAACTTTGCTTTCTTATCATTGTATATTATCATGAATTAATTTTAAGAAAATAAATTTATAATGTCAATATATTATATTTATACTGTAAATTTTTTAAACAGCTTAAATACTACTATGAAAATTTTAAGTACCCGGCGGTTGTGAAGTTTTAGAGAAAAGGAGCAATTCATTATCATCATAAATATAAAAGGCACGAAGCTCCTTCAATATAAAAAGGTATGCAATAATTATAAATTTTATAACAAGATTTTTATTATTTTTATTTGGTATAATTGTAGTTAAATTCTTAATTAAACAAATAATAAATAAATCTTCTACATTCTTTTTAATAGCTTAAAGGTGCAACCTCTAGTTGTTCAATGTCAATAAGGGTTTTCTATTTCTTCTTTTTTGGTTAGATTCCGACTAGATATGGTTAATATTTAGCGTATTTAGGTAGAGAAAATAAATTATAAGATTTGATGCCATACTGCTAAAACTGGAATTAGAAAAAAGGGGACTGTAACAGATTCTGTGTAAACCTCCGCTGTTCCCTCAATATAACATTACTTCTTCCAAAGCTCCACTGTATAGTAACTCTAAATTAAAAGTGTAGTCATTACTGGTGAATGTTTTATATAAGGGATTTTTTGATTTTTTCCATCCATTTCCATCAGTTATCCAGATAAATTCTATGTTTTGCCTTTTTAGAATATTGTTCAGTTCAATGTATTCACCGGCGGTAGCTTTCAGTTTTGATCCGCCCCCACCATAGTAATTTACCTCAATTAAATAAATTTTATTTTTATCCTTATCCATTAATGAAAAATCAAATTCTCTGTCATATTTATCAACTTTTATAGAATAATTGAAGTTATTTTCTATTTTTGCTTTTGTAGCCTGGCATAAATATTCAAGTTTAAATTTTGAGGTGAAATTCTTTAAATATTTTTCTACAATTTTTTCCATTAATTTACCTGTTCTATTTTTTCTTGCATTTGTATCCAGACCAACTTCGACTCCATAACAGTAATCAACAAGATTTTTTATTCTTCTGTTCTTAAAAATGTCTCTGAGCCCTGAATCAATGAAGAACTTTTTTAATTTATCTTCCGTTGTTGGTAGACATTCTTTATAAAATATGTCGTATATTTCTTCGTAAGTGAAGTTGTCAAAATCTGTAATAATCTGAAGTTCTTTTAATTTATCTTCTCTTATTGCTAAGAGTATGGGTAATACTTTTTTTACATTAGGATATTCTTTGATTAACTTTAAGAATTCTTCCTCTATGTCTTCTTTGCCGATTAAATAATTGAGGATATTGAGTTCTTTTTCTATACTTTTTGTATTTTTAATAATTTTTTTCCAGTTTACAAAATATTCCCAGGTATATATTGATTCTTTTAATGTCTTGATAAAGTAGTCAAATATTTTATTTTCATCATTTTCTAACCCTAAATTTTTATATGTGTTTAGATATTTCATTTTTTGTTTTATATTTTTTGGAATATTTATTAGTATATAATAAAAGATTCAAATAGCAATTATAAAGGTAGTGGTAATGGAAGATCTTATAAAATCTTTAAATAAATACAAATATTTTAATGAGAATAATTTCTTATTAATTTTAGGAGATAGCTTAGAATTACTAAAGAAAATCAAGAATAACTCTATTGATATGATTTTTGCTGACCCTCCATATTTTTTATCAAACGGTGGTATAACCTGTATGTCGGGGAAAATGGTTAGTGTTGATAAAGGTAAGTGGGATAAATCAAACGGAGTGGAAGAAAATTTTAAATTTAATATGGAGTGGCTTGGTGAGTGTAGAAGAATATTAAAGAAAGATGGGACTATCTGGATATCAGGAACATCTCACATAATATATTCTATTGGTTATGCCATGCAGGTACTGGGATATAAGATATTAAATGATATTGTCTGGTATAAGAGGAATGCTCCTCCTAATTTAAGCTGTAGATATTTTACTCATTCAACGGAAATAATTTTATGGGCTGCAAAATCAGATAAAAGTAAACATTATTTTGATTATCAGAGAATGAAGCAAATGAATAAAAATAAGCAGATGAGAAATATATGGGATATAGAAGAAACTGATCCGGAAAATTTATGGGAAATTTCATCCCCTGGTAAAAAGGAAAAGGAATTTGGAAAACATCCTACCCAAAAGCCCGAAGAGCTTCTCAAGAGAATTGTGTTAGCATCGACCAAAGAGGGTGATATTATTATAGATCCCTTTAATGGAAGCGGAACTACAGGAATAGTAGCCAGTAGGCTTAATAGAAAATATATAGGTATTGATAGTGAAAAGGAATATCTGGATCTGACTATAAAAAGATACGAAAAAGAAAAATCGTTTACTAAGATTACTTAAATAATATAATTAATTATATAAATCTTCCTATTAATAGCTATATTAATTTTTTAAAATAGTCAGGACTCATTGTCAATCTTTTTTTATGTAAGTGTATTTATTAGCAGGTCAAAAAGTTACTTTATATATTTATCTATTACTTTTTCAGCTCTGTATCTTGAGATGTTAAAACTCTGCCAGCTTTTCCGGCTTTCAAGTTCCGATTTTTTCTGCTTATAATATTCAAGTATTTCTCCGGTAATCTGTTTTTCTTCTGATTCTGACGGGTAATTATTTGATGTTAAAAATCTCTCCATTTGAGGTATGGCATCATAGGATAAATCCTTTAAATACCCGGTATCAATCTGACCGGATTTAAAATAACGGTCAATGTTATTTTCTGCTATTATGGCGTCAACATTTGCGAAGTTCATTATTACATAAATTGTAAGCGAGATTATGAAATAATATTTAATTACAGGGAAATTAGGCTTCCAGGTATAAATAATATTTGAAATGGAAAGAAAAAAGAGCATTATCATAAAGGCCTGAACAAATATTCTCAAGTATGTAAATCCATAGGCCTGTTCATAAACTAACATCCTGTAAAATGCCGATACAATTAAAATAAGGGTAAAAATTACAAGCAGGGTAAGAAATACCCTTATGATGGTGAAAGCTTTTTTATTATCTTTTTTTACAAATGTTTTACTAAAAATTAAAATTCCGAAATTAATTATTGAAACCACAATCAGTTCGAAGAAACCTTTTCTTGCATATTCTGCATAAGTGTAGGAAGAGGGGAGGACGAAGGAATTTCCTCCAAATAAATAGGTAAATTGGATTATGGAAAATATGGCATAGATTACATTTACTAAAACCAGTATAGTTAATAAAATTACGGGGTCAAAAAATAATTTCCATTTTATTTTGCTGTATTTCTCCTGCTTCATCTCATTAAATGCTTTAATCAAGGCCCATACAAAACAGGTGGCATAGATTGAAACAATGATTATTACAAAGAAGTGCTTTATTATTTTTGAGACAGGGATATTCAGGAAAAGGTCCTTGAATATAATATCTGCGGATGAGAGAAGCCATATAATAATTGCCAGTATAGGGACAGAAATCAGTATTCCCAGTAATATTTTTGGCAGAATTTTACTTCTGTTTTCCTTGCTTCCGGGAGCTTCCATTCTGGATAGTGCCTGGAATGGTTTATGTATAAATCCAAGGGGTACAAAAATTCTTTTGATAATATCTCCGATAAATCTTATATCCGGCCAGTTTGATTTATTTATATCCGTGACCAGGATGCTTAGTATGATTATTAGAATGGGGATAATTAGAAAGTTTAAAATTTTCAGCACCTGATTGGAGTAAATAAAAAAAGTGGAAGCAAGTGATAATACGGGGATTGAAAATAGCCACATTATGTTTTTTAGTTTTTTTAAGGAGCTCCGGAAACTTATAATAAGTATTAAGAGAATTAGGAAAGTAAAAATTAAATAAGAAATACCCGGGGTCTTATCATAAAATAAAATATCAAATGACACACCGATTATTAATCCGTAAAAAAGAAGCCAGTAATTTTTATGTTCTAATTCCATAGAATTCATCTATTATAAGCAAGCTTTTATTTAAAATATTAATAAGGTAGTAGTTATTTGATATGACCCCTAAAAGTTGGACACGGACTTAACTAATCTAGAACCAACTGATGAGACTGATATGAACCCCAAAACTTGGACACCAAGTTAACTAATCAAAATCAGCTGATGGGACTCATTTCCTTTCCTTTTTTTATTATTGATATTTTCAAATTCTTCTGGAGTCATATATCCCAAAGAAGAATGAAGTCTTTTCCTATTGTAAACTTCTTCTATAAAATATGGAACCCTATTTAGTACTTCGGTGTATGTTTCATATTCAAACATATAGACTTCCTCTACTTTTAAGGTCCTGAAAAATGATTCTATTTTAGCATTATCATAAGGATTTGCT
>JAYEJA010000023.1:0-4653 GCA_034660395.1 Actinomycetota bacterium | reverse complement strand
CTAAAAGTAGAGGAAGTGTATATGAGTGAATACAGGACATTTGAAGATGTATTAAACTGTATTCCATATTTTATTGAAGAAGTGTATAACAGTAAAAGATTACATTCTTCTCTGGGGTATATGCCCCGGAAGAATTTGAAGATAAATTTAATAAAAATAAGTCTCATCAGTTGGTTCTAGATTAGTTAAGTCCGTGTCCAACTTTTAGGGGTCATATCAGTTATAGAAAAAATTTTTATAAAGAATTAAAAAACTAAAATGTTATAATTTATAATATAGAATCAAGGATGAGATTGTTTATATAAGTTATAATATAATTGAAAATGGGAAATAATTTTAGAAAGGAAAATAATAGTGAGTAAATCTGAAGGAACGGTAATAGTCCAGATATCTGATATTCATGTTGGAGAAAAACACTTTGTACCAAGCCTTCTCACAAGATGTATAGATGAAATAAATGAACTCGGTCCTGATGTAGTAATTATAACAGGAGATCTTACCGCCAATGGTTTCAGGATGGAATATGATACCGTAAAGAATTACCTTTCCCCTATAAAGTGCAAAAACATGCTGGTTCAGCTGGGCAACCATGATTCAAGGAATGTGGGATACATTCATTTTAAGGATATTTTTGGCAGCAGGTATGTTTCATTTGATAACGGCAAGGTAACCATAGTGGCAGCTGATTCAAGTGAGCCGGATCTGGATAATGGCCAGATAGGAAGGGAACATTATGACTGGATAAAGAATGAGTTTAAAAAATACAGCGATAGTAATTTTAAAATCTTTGCAATGCATCATCATCTTGTATCGGTTCCAAATACAGGAAGAGAAAGGAATATAGTAAATGATGCCGGTGATGTTCTGGAAACGCTCGTAGATGCAGGGGTTGACATGGTACTGTGCGGACACAAACACGTGCCTTATCTCTGGCGCGTAGAGGACATGATGGTTGTTATCGCAGGTACGGTTTCATGCCTCAGGTTAAGGGGGAAAATCGAGCCAAGCTATAATATCATATACGTTAGAAAAAATGATATTGATATTTATAGAAGGTCACCTTTTAATAAAATTGAAAAAATTATAGGCATAGAAAGAAAAAGAAAGAAGAGCAGAATCTGTGATAAATTTATTGAAGAAAAAAAGTAATACAGGCAAGGACCTTGTTGCGTTAATTGATGGTGAGCATCATCCAAAGGTAACTTATGATGCAGTTGAAATGCTCAAGAGAGTTTATAAGGGAAATTTCAAGGGTATTATTTTTATTGGTGGAACCGAGAAAATATCAATGGACAATATAGAGGATTTTTTTAATGAAAAAGTTTATATAATAAAAAATATTGACCTGGATTTTAAGGATGCACTTAATTATTTTAAGCCGGATATCGTTTACGATTTAAGTGATGAGCCGGTGGTAAATTATTACATAAGAATGAAGCTGGCTTCTTTCTGCATGGCAATTAAGTGCAGTTACATGGGACCGGATTTTCTATTTTCTTATGAAAGAGAAGATATGCCGTGTAAAAAACCATCTATATCTATTATCGGCACCGGAAAGAGGATTGGCAAAACTGCAATAAGTTCTTATGTGTCCAAAGTATTTGATGATGAAAATATAAAAGTATGCGTGGTTGCAATAGGCAGGGGTGGTCCGGAAGAAGTTAAGATAATAAGAGGTGACAGGATAGATATGAATCCCGAATACCTTCTTGGTATAAGTAAAAAGGGTATGCATGTGGGTTCTGATTATATAGAAGATGCTCTTACCAGCGGTATTACCACTGTCGGCTGCAGGAGATGCGGCGGAGGTTTCGGGGGTAAAATTTTCATGTCCAATATAAAAGATGGAATAAAGGCTGCTGAAGGTCTTGATCCCGAACTGGTGATAGTTGAAGGGAGCGGTGCTTCTATACCGGATGTAAAGGTAGACAGGTCTATATGCGTGATAGGTGCCGGGCAGAGCTGGGATAACATAGTAGGTTATCTGGGAATTTACAGAATTCTATCTGCAGATTTAATAATATTAACCATGTGCGAGAAACCTATTGCAGATGAGGATAAAATAGATTTTCTGGAAAAAGAGATAAATAAAATAAATCCGGATGCTCCTATCATAAAGACAGTTTTCAGGCCCAGGCCGTTATCGGAGATAGAAGGAAAAAAGATATTTCTGGCTTTGACTTCCAGCAGGTCTATCGAGTCTAAAATGAAGAAATACTTAGAAAAAAATTTCAGGTGTAAAATAATCTATATAAGTTTTAATCTGGGGAATAGGAATAAACTCAGGGATGAGCTGGAAAAAAACAGGGATTACGACGCTGTTCTTACTGAATTAAAGGCAGCCTCCATTGATGTTTTAACTGATTTTGCCTTAAAGAATAATAAGGAAGTTATATATATGAATAACATTCCGCATATTTTAAGCGGTGAAAAAGAGTTTAAGAAAAAATTAATGGAATTATTTGTAAAGGAGAATAATTAAGTTGGAGCTTAAGAACATAGGTAAAAATGGTCCCAAAATAGTTGTGATATCCGATAGGAAGGGAGGGCTTCCTTTTTCCAAGGGGATACTTGCATCATCTATATCCATGACAGGTCTGGATATAATTAATTCATACAGAATTGCAAGCATGATACAGGAATATTTTCTGGAAAATAAAATATATTCTTTATCTCTGAATGATTTAAGAACCATAACTTTTAGATTTATAAAAGATGAGGTAAATCTGGAGTATGCAGAGAGATACCTTCTCTGGCAATCTGTCGGTAAACTCGAGAAGCCGCTTATCATGCTTATAGGCGGTTCAACCGGAGTAGGAAAATCTACTATAGCTACGATACTGGCCAACAGGTTAAATATAACCAGGGTAGCTTCAACGGATGCCATAAGGGAAGTTATGAGGGCTTCCGTTTCCGATAAACTAATAAGGCCGCTGAGGGGTTCATCATACAGCGCTTATAAAAATTTAACTCTGCCTCCTACGGGAGTGGAGCCGGTTATTCTTGGGTTCAGGGAACAGGTACTTGCTGTAAGTGTTGGTATAGAAGCAATAATTAAAAGGAATATTGAAGAAAAATCAGATATTGTTATAGAAGGAGCTCATGTCGTGCCGGGTTATCTTAATTTAAAGGATTATTATCCGGATGCTATAATCCAGCAGATAGTTGTGTCTGTACCTGACAAGAATGTACATAAGGAGCACTTTACCAAAAGGACGGTTGAAACACAGGGTTCAAGACCCGTGAACAGGTATATAAAACATCTTGATAAAATTGTTATAATACAGAATTATATAGAGAAGCTTGCGAAAAAGGAAAAAGTTAAAATAATTGATAATTACAACCTGGATACTGTTGTTAATGAAGTACTGGAATTGATATTACACAGGTTAAAAAGTGAATTTGGTAGTGTGGCCCCCGGATGCGGTAAAGGAAAGAAGTGATGTGCCTGAATTAGTCAGGATTTATATAGAATTTTTCAGATATTTTTTCATTACCATTTAAGTTGATCTCCACATAATAATCACCTGAGGCGTATGTATTATTTTTTTTAACCAGAAGCACCACAATTTTCCCGGAGCCGTCCTTCGCGGGATTAAATATACTCTCCTGCAAAACCATGCGGATGCTGTTATCTTCTGTTTTCCCCCATTCTACTTTTATTTCATTGTCAATTTTAAGATGTTTTACTTTCATTATAAGATATATACCGGAGGTGCTGCTGCTGAAGGTATTATTTTTATTAAGCTTTAACCTGTCAAAATCGGAATCCTTGTCAGTGCTAAGGTAGATATTTTCTATTTCTGGTTTTCTTTCAAGGGTGGATATTGAAGCTATTGCAAGTATTATAGTAAGGATTATTATAATCAGTATATCTCTTTTTTTCATCTGTCATGGTTTACTCCGTTGACAATTAAAGTTAATTATAGGAGTATTTTTTAATATTTCCATAAGATAATTCAAATATTTGACTAAATTATTTAATTGATATATATTTTCTGAATGATTTTATAAAATTTTTTTTATTGAGAAAGAATAATTTATATGCCTATATATAGCTATAAATGTGAAAAATGTGGCAGGATTTTTGATAAGTTTGAGAAAGCATCTGATGGTAACGGAAGAAACGGTGTTGTGAAATGCATATACTGCAATGCAAGTGCCAAAAGGTTATTTTCGCCAGCAGGTTTGATTTTTAAGGGTTCCGGTTTTTATAAAACTGATTACAGCTCAGTTTCAAAAAATACAGGTAATGGAAATAGATATAAGAATAAGAGTAGTGAAAAAACTGAAAGTAAAAAATCAGCTAATAAGGATAATAAGAAGAAAGCTGATAAAAAAACCACTAAGAAAGAAAACAGTACTGCTTAATGTGGAACCAGCCGGATTACAAATATTATTAATATTGTTTATTAGTAGTATAATTAAACTATAACATTCGCGATTTATTTAAATCTTTAAAATCAATGTTTTTATTATTAATTTTATCTACATTATTATTGGTATTATATATATCAAGTTTGAGGTTGGAGTGACCCCATTGGGTTAGACACGTTGTTAACTAAAAGTAGTTAAGTTAGAATAACTGATGAGACTGATAAGACTAAAGAGATAGGAGGTCTCATCAGATGAGAATAAGAAGAACATTTACAA
>JAYEJA010000022.1:0-4664 GCA_034660395.1 Actinomycetota bacterium | reverse complement strand
GGGTGTTTTCCAATAGCCTATCAGTAGATTTTTGTTTAGAGTCACTGGACAGGGCATTTAAAATTGGAAAGCCGGAGATTAATAATTCAGACCAGGGAAGCCAATTTACTTCAGAAGAATATGTGAAATAAAAGTGTAGCTATACCTTAGTCGATATTTTGTCTTGACAATGGGGGTAACCTTACAGTCTTTCTAACGGTTATATGGGAGGACGGGGAAATTTTGAAGAGGGGTACAGCGGGAATACATTGAGGTCTTTTTTCAATGCCGGTGTATATTATCCGGATGAACCCAAGTACGGATGGCGTAAGATAGGGTACCCGGAGGTTAATAACAGGATAATAAATTCTACGGATGCCATTGGAATAAAAATATTCATAAATGACTTTAAGCTGGACCTGGCAAAGAATAATTTTAAAGATTTCAGGATGACCCTTAATATGAAAAACGGTTTACTGGAAAGGTCATTTGTTATTGTTGACAGTTCTAAACGTGAAACTGCTATCGATGTTAAGAGATTCATATCTGCCCATAATAAAAACATGCTGGCAATTTCCTATAATATAACTCCCCTGAATTATGACGGTAGTATTGAGTTCGAGCCATATATGAACGGCCTTGTTGAGGGTAATAATATGCAGGGTGAGGAAAAAATATTATGGGAAGAGGTAAGCAAAGATAAAGAAACCCTTGTTGTAAAGACAAAAAAGACCGGTTTCCATCTGGCTACTTCTATGGATATAAAAGTATATGAAAATGATTCGTTAAAAAATGTCCCTTATGAGTCGGTAATAGGTGATTGTTATGTCGGGCGCAGGTTTAAAATGGATCTGGCCGAGGGGAAAACAGTAAGAATTGTAAAATACGTATCCTGCTATAATTCACAGGATAACGAAAAGTCGGAAGTAGCTGCAAAATCTAAAGAAAATTTAGCAGTTGTTACCGGATATAGTTTTGGTGATTTATTTTCCCTTTCAGAAAATGTATGGAGCCAGAGATGGGAGAAAATAGAAATTGAGATAGATGGAGATACAGAGCTTCAGCAATCTATCCGGTATAATCTTTTTATGCTGAATTCTACTTTCACAGGAGAGGACGGGAAATTGAATATAAGCCCCAAGGGCTTTAGCGGCGAGAAATACAGCGGTTCCACCTACTGGGATACGGAAATTTTTTGTTTTCCCTATTATCTTTATACAAAACCGGAAGTAGCAAGGAATTTACTTGTCTACAGGTATAATCACCTTAAGAATGCAATTGAAAACGCAAAACTTCTGGGGCTAAGGGGTGCGCTGTACCCGATGATAACCATGGATGGAAGAGAAGGGCATGCAGAGTGGGAAATTACCCTGATGGAAATACATAGAAACTCTGCTATCGTTTATGCTATTTACAATTACATCCGTTCAACGGATGACCATGATTATATGGCAGATTATGGTTTTGAAGTGATTGCAAATATTGCAAGATTCTGGGCTGATAGAGTTACTTATAAAAAAGACAGGGATATATATATGATACTGGGCGTAACCGGTCCCGATGGATTCCATAATAATGTTAATAATAACTGGTACACGAACTTTATGGCGAAGTGGGTACTTGATTATGCCTTTGAACAGGCAGGGTGGCTCAGGAGACATAATGCGGAAAAATATAAAGAAATATGCAGGGAATATGGTTTCACGGAAGAGGAATTTAAAGACTGGAAGGTTATTTCTAAAAAAATGTATCTAAATAAAAATAAAAAGCTGGGAATATTTGAGCAGTTTGACGGCTACCTTGAAGCAGAAGATGTTTTTTCGAATGGAGAGATAGACAGGGAGCCGCTTCCCATTGTACAGAGCTGGTCCTGGGATAAAATTAACCGCTCGAATGCGTTAAAACAGGCAGATGTAATGCTTGGTATTTATCTATTTAGCGATATTTTCAGCATAAAGGATAAAAAGAGAAATTTTGATTTTTATGAACCGAAAACGACTCATGAATCTTCGCTTTCGGCATGCATATATTTGATTATTGCATCGGAAATCGGGTACAGGCATAAGGCATATAATTTATTTAAGGGAGCATCAAGACTGGACCTTGATGATTGCAACAATGATAGTATAGACGGGCTTCATATTACTTCAATGGGCGGCGCCTGGATGTCAGTGGTAATGGGCTTTGCAGGTTTAAGCATAAGAGATGGTATAATTTGCTTCAACCCTGCTATTCCGGAAAAATGGAACAGGGTGTCATTTAAGATTATTATTAAAGGCCGTTATTTTAATGTGGATATAACGCGGAATAAATTCCGTATCAGGCTGGAATCAGGAAACGGGGTAGTAATGAATATTTCCGGCAGGAAACATAAAATTTTACAGGGCAAACTTCTAGAGATAGACATTTAGATTTAGAAGCTAAATACAAATTCTTATCCCCGGTTTAAATAAACAGATTTTTTAGTAAATCTTATATGATTTCTACTTAGTGGTTCGTCCGGGATAAATTCTTAATATACTGGTAAATAATACCAGCAATAATAATGCAGAAAGACTGGTATAGAATATACTGGATGCTGAAATATTTTCTGATAGATAGCCTGCGATGTACTGGAAAATTATAGTTCCCGTAAAACCATAACTATTGATTATGCTGGTAATAGAGCCTGAATGACGGGGCTTCTGTTTTATAGCAAGTGAAAGGGCAATGGTTGCTATGCCTGAAAAGGAAAAATTAAAGAACGTTATAAAGAGAATTTTTATAATTAAGTGATCCACCAGAAAGGAAGCAAATAAGAAAATAAAAGCGCAACCTGAGAAAAACTGCATCAACTTTTTTTCACTAAATTTATTTACTAGGGAACTCTGGAGAAGCATGCCTGCACAGAAAACAAAAAGGTTTAAGCTTAATATAATAGAGCTTATGCTTACGGGGACATTCAAACTTTCAAAATAGTTAGTGAACCATGCCCCAAAAGAGAATCCCATACCGAAATGTAGAAAGCTAATTATTCCGCAAAAAATAATAATTATGCTTGTAAAAAGTCCCCGGTTGGTAGAAAGGAGGATTATAAAATTTTCTGTGCTTTTTTTATTGCCGAGATTGTCATGTTTAAAAAGCATTATGAGCATGAATAAGATTAAATTTACTAATGCAATAGATATGAATATCAGTCTCCAGCTTATGTCAAAGAATAGGACACCACTAACTATAAGAGGAGCAAAAGCAGCACCCAGCAGGAATCCGATATTTAATCTAATTATTATGCTGCTTCTATTGGAGTCAAAACAATCACTGATTATGGAATTGGAGTTTACTACGATTGTTCCCCAGGATATTCCAAATAAAAGGTAACTTATAGTAAACAGTACATAATTACCCGAAAAATATAAGCTAAGGAAACTGGCTGTAAATAATATACTTCCGATAGAAAGTATATTTTTCTTTCCGAATCTTTCCGAAAGGATTCCTGAAAACAGGCTTGCAACAAGCAGGCCGAATGCATTAAGTGAAAGAGTTGTTCCTATTATGTCAAGGCCGATATCGAAACTGCCGGATAGTATAGGTATTAGGGGCCCTACTACGGAACCGCCAATACCCAGTAGAAATAGTTGTATAAAAAATAGCGTGAATAATTTTCTATTAGCCATAATTTAGAATTATAATATTAACGTCTTTAATTTTGTAGTTTTTTAGTTAGTATTTATTTATTATTAAATGTCCCGAAAGAGTTTTATTTAGGTTGGAGGTTTCCACTTAACTCCATAATTTATTCATTTTTAATGTGTATAATAGGGGTAGAATTTATTGTAATGAAATAATTAAAAAGGAGATTTTTTAAGATGTTTTTTTCAGGATTAAGAATTTTAGCCGGTATTATGATTTTAGGCGTAATATTTATTTCTGGAGCAGCTTTCTGGATTATTTTTGGTATCAGAAAATTCAGGTGGGCGCTGGTCACATCAATAGTCCTTTCGGTATTTTTTGTCATTATTGGCGGGATGCTAAGTTTCAGAGTAGTCTCGGCAAAGACTAATGACGGCGGAAGACTGGCCGGTAGGTTGGCAGGGATTGAAAGGAATATAGATAGAATGGAGCCGGGTCTCTTAAAGGGGAAAGTAGCAGGTTTCAGGAGGTTAAGGCAGACCGAGGGTCCGGAGATTGAATTTAACGGTATTGAGAAGGAGGAACTTGAGGAAATAAGGGAAAACCGGGATAAAATAGAATCCATTACCGTAAATGTTGATGTTGAGGTTGAATATAAAAAAGAGTAAATGTAACAGATAATTGTTATAAGTTTTTAATTAAATAAGATTAATAAACGCGCCAGTATAAGGATATCGAGGATATATATACCCTCCTTGTTTTTAAAGGTATTTAGAATTATTCCCTATAAAATCTATTTTAGAAGGCTTTTTTAGTTAAAGAATTTGTTTTATGGTATATAATTAATTTACAGTATCCATAAAAGGAAAAGATTTGCTAAAAAAATTTCTAAATATCTAAATATTAAGGAATCAGAATTATTAATTAAAGAATAAGATTCTTAATATTACATTTTAAACCATTTATCTGCCAGCTGGCTTGCTCCCGGAATCTTAAATGTTTTACCGTTACAGCCCATTATGAGTGCAACAATTCCCAGAATCCAGGCCACTCCTGCCATAAGGCTGTCAAACCAG
>JAYEJA010000021.1:0-4684 GCA_034660395.1 Actinomycetota bacterium | reverse complement strand
GTTGTCCTGTTTTATTTTTACTGGCATCCATTTTGTAGTATGAATATTATCTGATTTTTTTGTTTCCTGCCTAAACCAATAATTAAACTGACGCATGCTAATATTATTTTCGCTACACCACTCTTCCCTAATGATGAAGAGAATATAAGACAGATATTTAATCAATATCAGAATAAAATAATAGAAAGTGATTTCGATGGAGTCTTTTTAGATCGTATTCGCTTCCCTTCGCCTTCCAATGGTTTCGAAGCTCTTTTTTCTTGCTTTTGTAAATCTTGTCAGAATAAATTTTATAGTAATTATGGTGAGGATTTAGAGAGCTACCGAAATCAAATAAAAACCATTTTTGAAAGATTTAAAACTATCGATATAAATTATTTACAAACTTGCCAGTCATTTTCCGATATTATTATTAGAGAAGATTTGGAAAAACTTTTTGATTTTCGCAGTCAAAGTATTTTTCGAGTAGTGAAGATGTTTTCTGATAAAGCAAGACAGATGGGTAAACTAGTGGGAATTGATTTATTTGCCCCCTCTTTAGCTTCTTTGGTATCTCAGAATTACCAATTATTAGCAAAGACCTGTGATTGGATAAAACCAATGATATATTGTCATACCTCAAGCCCTGCGGGTCTCCCTCTGGAATTATATTGTCTTTTAAGGGCCATTTTGGATGTTAATCCAGCTTTAGATGAAGGTCAATTAATACGTGAAGTAAGTCGACTGATAGGTGTGGACTTACCGACTCAGCTTAATGATCTATTAAAAAATGGCATTTCTGAACGTATTATTTGCGGTGAGATGCAAAAGATAAGGAAACTTAATTTGTCAGAAAAAGTAGATATATTTGTAGGATTAGAGGCAGTACAAATACTTGGGTTATGTAATATAAATAGAAAAATACTAAAAAAATATTTAGAATCAGTTGTAAAAGCAGAGATTAAAGGAATTATTTTCTCCTGGGATTTATTAAAAATACCTGATGAAAATTTAAAATTTGTAGGTGATTTCTGATTAGCGTAATTTTAAATAACAGAACAGATAAATCATTATTGAGAATAAGAAAATTAAATAAGTCTTTTCCCGGAGTAAAGGCCCTGGATAATATAGATTTAGAAATCTATAGAGATGAGGTCCACGCTTTAGTAGGAGAAAACGGTGCCGGTAAATCAACCCTAATTAAATTATTGGTAGGAGCTTACCAGAAAGATTCAGGAGAAATCTATTTTAATAATCAAAAAGTAAAGTTTGATTCTCCGGCTCAGGCATTTAAAAGTGGAATCAGCGTGATTTATCAAGAAAATAGTTTAATACCACAATTAAACGTTATGCAGAATATCTTTTTGGGAATGGAGTACCTTACCCCATTAGGTTTAATTGATGAAAATATGATTTATCAAGAATGCTTGAATATTTCAAAGAAGCTTGGTTTCGAACTTCCTCCTTATGAAGAAGTAAGAAACCTTGGAGTGGCAGAACAAAAATTGGTTGAAATCTTGAAAGCATTAATCCATAAAGCCAAATTTATAATTATGGACGAACCTACCGCGTCATTATCGAAAAGTGAAATAGAGCATCTTTTCCAAATCATTTCTGAACTCAAATCAAATCATGTCAGTGTTCTTTATATTACCCACATTTTAGGGGAAGTTTTTAGGATTGCAGATCGCATTACCGTATTAAGGGATGGGAAAAAAATTAACACAGTTTTTACTAAAGATGTTAATCGAGATGAAGTTATTACCATGATGGTAGGTGAGAGTCTAAAAGATACTTACATCTCTAAACCTACTGGAATAAAAAAGGGTCAACAACCAGCTTTAAAAGTGGAAAATTTGTATAGGAAGCCAAGAGTTAATGGTGTATCATTTGAAGCCTTTCCGGGTGAGATTTTAGGTATTACCGGTCTCACGGGAGCAGGAAAGACCGAGTTATCCCGGCTTATTTTCGGTGCGGATAAGTTAGATGATGGTCAAATTATAATTAATGATAAGCAGGTTAAGATCCGATCACCTTTTGATGCAGTGAAAAATGGCATTTCTCTGATTCCTGAAGATCGAAAAAAGGATGCGCTCATACTTATTCTGGAATTATATAAAAATATTACCCTACCGTCTCTTGAGCAGTTTTCAAACAAAGGTGTACTTTTTATTAAAAAAGAAGCCGAAACTGCGCAACATTTTATAAGGAAATTAGATATAAGAGCTTCAGGCTTAAATCAAGTTGTAAAATATTTAAGTGGTGGGAACCAACAAAAAGTAGCTATTTCTAAATGGCTGAAGACTGAACCAAAAGTTTTAATTATAGATGAACCTACTCAGGGAATTGATATAAAAGCTAAAGCCGAAATATATATTATTATGCGAAATTTAGCTAAATCTGGAGTGTGTGTTATTTTTATCTCTTCTGAGGTTTCTGAAATAGTTAAAGTTTCAGATAGAATTTTAATCTTAAGACAAGGAAGAATATCTGGTGAATTTAAACACGGGGTTAGCCAGGAAGAAATTATGCGAATTATATTAGAGGAAGATAAATAAAAATAAAAAATATTTAAAAAATTAAGATACTTATATTAAAATAAGATATTTATGATATTAATAGAATAATGAATAATGGAGAGAGGTAAAATGAATAAAAGGATTAATTTAGCGCTAAGCTGGTACCTCATAAAGAAAAATGGGATTTTATTTGTCTTTGCAATAATGTGTGTTTTATTATCAATTACAACTCCTGGTTTTTTATCCTGGGCAAATATTCTCAACATCCTCAGACAAAGTTCTATTGTTGGAATTATAGCTATAGGAACAACCTATGTCATAATTGGAGGAGGTTTTGATATATCTGTTGGTTCGTTACTTGCCTTAACTGCAGCTATGTGTGTCGGATTACAACAGTATATGCACTGGGGTTTTGCTATCTTATTGGTTCTTATAGTAGGTATGTTATTTGGTATATTAAATGGCTTTTTATCTGCAAAAATACATATTCCCCCCATTATTGCCACTTTAGGGACTATGACTATTATAAGGGGTTTAGTATATTTATATACTGGTGGATATCCATTATATGTTGATTCTCAAAGTTTTGCTTTTATAGGGAATGGTTATGTTGGGCCAATTCCTTTCCCGGTTATTATTTTTATAATTATGGTTGTTTTCTGGCAATTTATTTTAGTAAGAACCAGATTTGGGAGGTATACCTGTGCCCTTGGAGGGAATAAAGAAGCAGTGAGGCTCTCAGGGGTAAAGGTAGATTACTATCATATCCTTACCTTTGTTGTCGGTGGCTTAATGGCATCTATGGCCGGAGTTGTTTATGCTTCTCGACTTTTATCAGTCACTCCTCTGGCAGGACAGGGTTATGAGCTGGATGCGATTGCCTCAACGGTTATTGGCGGAACAAGCGTATCTGGTGGAGAAGGTTCGGTAGCAAGAACTTTAGTCGGTGTCTTGCTCTTAACTATTATTGCCAATGTTTTTAATCTTCTTGGAGTACATATTTATGTCCAGTATGTAATTAAAGGAGCTATTATTCTTTCTGCGGTTGGTTTTGATACCTATTCCAAGTTTCGGGAATAATTCAAGAAGAATATTCATAGAATAAGAATGATAAATTAAAAAGAAATGATTCGTAAATTTGTAAAGCAGGAGTGGCCTATGAAAGGAAATGCGATTATAGGGCAATCTGGAGGACCTACCTCAGTTATTAATTCGAGTCTTTGTGGTTTTATTCAAGAAGGTCTCAAATCAGAAAAAATCGAAAGCGTTCTTGGTATGAGATTTGGGATTAAAGGATTTATGAAAGATGAAATTTTTGACTTGGGAAAAGAAAATTCTCAAGTAATTGAAGGGTTACGTCAAACCCCTTCTTCTGCTTTGGGCTCATGCAGATATATATTAAAAGATGAAGATTTCCCACTTATAATGAAACAACTTAAAAAGCATAATATCCGTTATTTTTTTCTTATTGGTGGTAATGGTTCAATGGATACTATTCGGAGAATAGAAAAATACTGCAGCGAAAATAATTATAAATTAAATGGAATTGGAATTCCTAAGACAGTGGATAATGATCTTTGCGGTACTGACCATGCACCAGGATTTCCCTCTGCGGCGAGATATATTTGTCTTTCAGTCCAACAAGCTGGCCAACTTGCACGAGATATGCAACAAGTTGATAAATATGTTATTTTGCAAACTGTCGGCAGAGATACCGGATGGCTGGCTGCGTCAGCAGCATTGGCTAAAAAAAAGGCAGCAGATGCTCCCCATCTTATATATATTCCGGAAAGGCCTATATCCAGAAAAAGATTTATATCGGATGTTACAGAATGTATTAAAAAAAATGGATGGGTTTCAATAATTTGTGGTGAAGGCATTCTTTGGGAAGATGGAACCACTGTGGCAAACATTCAGGCTCCAGATAATCCTCGTAATATAGAATTTGGGGCAATGGGCGGAGGGAGTGCGGCATTAAATTTACATAAACTAATTAAGCAAGAAACTAAATATAGAGGAGAATTTCAAATAACCGAATCTCTTTCCATGTGTGCTATAGACAGGGCAAGTAAGGTTGATCTGGAAGAAGCGTATGCTTGTGGAGTCAAGGCTATACAATTAGCTGAAAAAGGCATATCAGGAGTTATGATTTCAATCCATCGAGTCAATTCTTCTCCCTACCAGGT
>JAYEJA010000020.1:0-4712 GCA_034660395.1 Actinomycetota bacterium | reverse complement strand
TCCGGTAATTTAAAAAATTTTAAGATAACCGAGAAGAATGTTTATTTCAAGGGGATATGCCCCATATGCAGTAATAAAAAAAGTGATTAAAAGGAGGATAAAATGGCAAAAGTAACAAGAGAGATGATTGAAGAAGGTGGAGTAAATGTGGATGAGTTAATAGATTTACTGGTAAAAAACACAGCTGCAAAACTTACGACATACTACTACTACACCATACTAAGGGCGAACCTTATAGGTCTTAAAGGAGAAGGTGTAAAGGAAATAGCCGAGACTGCGAGGATTGAGGACAGGAACCATTTTGAGGCAATCGTACCCAGGATATATGAACTGGGAGGAAAACTTCCTGAAAACATGAAGGAATTCCATGACAAGTCCGCATGTCCGCCTGCATCACTTCCGGAAGACCCGGACTGATACCATGGCCATATTAAAGGTTCTTGTAGAAGCAGAGAGATGCGCCGTAAGGGGATATACGCACATCTGTAACATTACTGCAGGGAAAGACCACCGCACCTATGAATTAGCCAATGCTATCTTAAATGAAGAGATAGAGCATAAAAGCTGGTTCTCTGAATTCCTGGGAGAAGGCCCTTCAGGACATTTCCTGAGGAGGGGAGAGACTTCTCCCTTTGTTGGAAAGTTCTTAAGGTAAAGGATATAAAGGAAAGAGGTATGAAGGGCCTTGCTTTTAAGTGAGGCCCTTCATATATTTATGCAAAATAAATAAAATTTTAAGCAGGAGGTTAAAATGAGCGGTATTAAAAAAATAAAAATTACTGTTATAGTTTTTCTTTCTGCAGTAATGTTATTATTTTGCCTGAATGGCTGCGCGTCAGGCAAAACACTTACGGAAAAAAATAACGGTGACAGCATAAATATGAAAGTAAATGATACGGTAGAAATAAAGCTGGTATCAAACCCCGCAACTGGTTACGGCTGGGTTTTAGATGAAAGTGTAGATAGCTCCATAGTTTCTATAGGCGGTCCTGAATTCATAGAATCCGAAAAAGAAGATAATATGGTTGGGGCAGGAGGTCATGAGGTATTTGTTATAAAAGTAGTCTCAAAAGGGAAAGCGAGTATTATATTAAACTATGAAAGGCCCTGGGAAGAAGAGGAACCGGTAGATACATTTGAAGTAAATGTCACAGTTGAGTGATGAAACACTTAGCGACCGGACTGGTTATGATATTTAGAAAGGTTCCTGTAATAATTTTGGTGGCTGCCAATCATTATCAGTTTCAGAGTGTTATCTCCCATTTCATAAGCCAGAAGAAATAACCGGTTCTCAATTTTAAACTTATATACACGAACACCTTTTAGAGCTCCTTTTTTTTCCTGACCTATTACAGGGTTATTTATAATTTTCTTTATTTCCCGGTCCAGAACTTTTATCTGTTTTTTGTATAACTTTTTTTTCTGCTTAAAAAATAAAGGCGATTGAATTATTTTTATCTTTAATCACCTTCTCCGAAAACATACTCCGTTCCAAGCCCTTCCCTGAGCTGCTCCCTGCCAAGCAGAATATCTTTGATTACTGAATAAGATAGATCCGGGTTGTCTTCTGCAATTTTTCCAATAAATGCCCAGTATTCAACCTGCCCTGCCATAGAACGCCTTGTAATTTTGGCCACAAGTTTAGCTTCCTGCGCAATACCTCCGGATATTTTTATCGCTTTACTCATAATATTTAAATCCTTTTTCTATATTACCGAGAAACATAATACAACCTTATGCAACTAATTGCAACCCATTATATAATGTAAGCGCTATTTTTAGTCCATTTCTTGAGAGATTTAACGGCTTTTCGAAAGTCTAAATTTACCTTTCGTATTAAGTCCTGATAATATGAGGAATCTTTGGACTATCCAGGCTCAATGTGCACGACAACTTCAGAGATATTTTCAAGTTTATTTTTTATCAGGTTTTCAAGGGTATTGCTGATATTATGTGCTTTCTTTACATTTGTTTTTTTATCCATCCTGCAGTGAAATGCGATATTATAGCTGCTATCCCTTTTAAGGATTGTAAAGTTATGGCAGGTTTGCGGTCTTACAATGCCGGATATCTCTTTAATTATAATATCTATCATATTGCTTGATTTATCCGTAACATCATGCCATTCTTCATGGCTCTTTAAATCTTCCGAATGTATATATACCCTGTGTATATCGCCTATCTGTTTTTTTATTTCACTTTCTGCTTTTTTGGTAAGGGATTCAACATATTCAAGGTCTAAATTTTTATTTATTTCTATATGCGCCGATAGATATTTTTTATTACCTGCCTTATATGTTCGGATATTATGAACATCATTAATATCCTTGAACTCAGAAAGGACTTTTCTGGTCATTGCCACGGTGTTTTTTTCTGATAAATCCGACCTTATTTCAATTATAGTTTCAATTCCGGAAATTTTTGATTCAATTTCTTTTTTAAGTTTTTCTTTTATCTTTTCAACCTGGGTAAGGTATAAATTTTCACTCAGGCATATGTCAAGATTCAGAAATTTTATATCCCCGACTTCATGTATCTTAAGGCGGTTTAATTTCTTGACGTCAGGATTCTTAACCAGGACCTGGTTTATCTTTTCAGTAATTTCTGCGGGGATATAATCAAGGAGGTTCATTACAACTTTATATGACATCCTGATGCTGAGAAACATAACAACAGAAGCTACGACAATTGAAGCTATGGGGTCGGCAAGCAAAAACCCGAACCTTACAAGGACCAGACCTGCAATCACGACTAAAGAGCTGAAAATATCACTTGTATAATTTAAGAACTCGGCTTTTAACGCAAAGGAATTATATTTTTTAGCAGCCCTGCCTATGATAAAAACCCTTATGATATTTATAATTATTGAACCTATAAGAACAATAAATATATAGATGTTAAGAGTGAGGATAAAATCACCGCTTATAATACGCTGGATCGACTTATAAATAATAAATGAACTCAATAAGAATATTATGATAATCTCTATGAATGCGGAAAGATTTTCATATTTGCCGTGGCCGTATGTATGGTCTTTATCTGCAGGTCTTGCAGCAATCCTTACGGCAAAGAAAGTAATAAGAACGGCAACAAGGTCCAGGCCGTTATTTAGTGCTTCGGAGAAAATACCGATACTGTTGCTTATGTAGGCGACAATTACTTTTGTAAGGACAAGGACGATTGATACTATGAGAGAAAAAAGAGTAATCCTCTTCTTGGATCTGTTTATATCTGTCTTTTTTAGCTTATCCATTTATTATTAAAATTTTATTTTAGGTTCTATTAAAGAATACCTGCAGCAGTAACGTTATTTTTAAACTTTTAAAAGCAATGTGGCTATTATTTTATCACAAAATGAACTCTTTTATACGAATATGTCATGATAGCTATTGGTGACGGTGTCGGGGATAATATGATTAAACTCGCATGGGCCGGAACCTTTTGCAGCAATCAACAAAGGATTTATATTTGTTGATTCGAATTAATTGAAAGGAAAAAATATATTATAATATATTAAGAGATAAAATTTAGATTTTAATGCAATATACTCTCCATGTAAAAGCAGCTTCTCCTAACCTGAAGATAGGGTTTATGATGTCCCGGTTTATATCAGCCAGCTGTGAGCCGGAAACATATTTGAATCCATTGTTAATTCCGCGCTTGCTAATTTTATAAAATACCCTGGATTCTATGCCTGCCTTTCTATATTTTTTTTCTACTCCAAGAAGTAAAATTCTCAGTCTTGAAAACCCTTTTGTTCTTATTTTGCTTTTAATCCGGTTAAAAATCCTGATATCCCTGCTTAAATCCCGAGGATTAAGAAAAACTCTTGATGGCACATATGACCATTTTCTATCGAAACTTTCAATTACTTCATTTATATCCGGTATATTTACGGACAGGCCTATGGGTTTGCCGTCTGCTTCTATTATGAAAATCATGTCCTGCATGGATACTGCCTTTATTCCCATGGCAAGGTAATTGAATTCCGCATCTGTCATCCTGACCTGCTGGGGGTGATTATCGCTTTCCCAGATGTCGTTATAAAGTTTTTTTATCTTTTCTATTTCATTTTTGTAATCTTTAAAATCTACCTCTCTCATTTTAACCCTTTTATGATTTTCGGGTCTTCTGCCTGAATATTTCTCAAGGATTTTTTCAACTCTATCAAGATATCCCCTTGAAGCAATCTCATCGGTAACAACGCTGTACCAGTCATTTTCTTTTACCAGTCCATATCTTTCAAAGAAATCTTTGTAATACGGCGCATTATAGGGTTTCATAAGGTAGGGCCTGTTCTCAAAACCTTTTATAAGAAGCCCAATCTCTCCTCCTGCGCTGAATTTTGCAGGACCTATTATCCTGGTACATTTGTTGTCTTTTAGATAATTTACAGAACCGTCTATTAGCATTTCTGTCGCATACTTATCTTCTATTGATTCAAACAAACCGAACCAGCCAATCTTACTGCCGTATTTACGGTTATAGTTATGGTTGATAAAAGCCAATATTCTCCCGACGGGTTTATTATTATCATATGCTATAAAGAATTTAATCTGAGCATGGTCAAAAAAAGGGTTTCTTCCTATAACTCCGGGTATACGTATATTTGTCGGATTTAAGGATTCTATTTCCTGAATAAAAAGGGGATGAATTTTATGTGAATCGTTGCTTTTGTACCAGTCTATATAATGGGGTACGGTTACAAACTC
>JAYEJA010000019.1:0-4781 GCA_034660395.1 Actinomycetota bacterium | reverse complement strand
ATTCCTGACCAAAATCTGTTGCTAATACAGTACTTTCTACTCCTACTTTTTTTATTGATTCTACTATAGTAGAAAATGCTCCCTTTTTATTCCCCTTTCCAGTTAAAAAATAGATACATCTTTCGAAATATACACCCTCTTTAGATAATTCTAATTGCAAATCAAGATTCATATCTACCAACCACCATTCTGGATGTGTTATTAATATTTTTTCTATACCCATTTTATGTGCTTCTTTCACAAGTATAATAATCTCTTGAGTTGATAAATGCCCGGTTCCTAAAATTACTTCTGATTTAGAAATAAGCTCAAGTACCTCGTAAACTGAAGAAGTCAATTTGTTTTCATCATTTAAAATATGTATTCCTTTGTTATTGTTTTTTTTAATTTTCATTTTAAGAATGTGATTTTCCGAATCTATGGTAGGCATCCATATTTCTTTTGCTCCTAATTTTATTGCAACATCTACAGCTTCCGGATTAATACCGCCAACTGCATAATTAAGAACACAACCTCCAAATACTTTTATTCCCTTTCCTATAATATTTTGAACAATATATGCTCTACCAACAGTTGATTCAAAGTGATTTTTTATTAATATTGCCTTCATCCCTACCTTTTTTGCTTGTTGGGCGACTTCTATATCATTTAGTTTTCTGGGAATTAAATCTGGATAACTATGTATATGCATATCTATCGCATCATTACAAATTTCTTTAACAATTTGCTTATCTTTATAATCATCATCCATCTTATTTACCTCTTACTTATCTTTTTTGTAGCAATCAAATCAATCTTTTCACTTAATAAATTTGAAGCGACTATCTGCCCAATCTCAACAGGGGCATCCACTTTAATTCGGCGGGTAATCTCTCCAATTTTTTTTAGATATTTTTTAGGAATAGGAACAGGAGTTTTTACGCTTACCAAAGAAAAATCTCCATTCTCTACCAAAACAGAGCCGGTGAATACTCTTAAGGGATTAGTAATTTCGTTTTTTACATAGTCTTTTCCTTTTGGACATTCATCACCTTTAATGTTTTTAATATTTGTTCCTTCGTATTCTACTTTTATTTGACATCCATTGGGACAGATTATACAGGTAAATTCTCTCTCCATTATTAGACCAACCTTACCTTTAATGTTTTTATACCTTCTAATTCTGAAGAAGATAATTTTACCCTGAGCATCTCTGCTGGATTTACCCGGAGAAAATATTTCTTTTTGATAATTTTTTGGCCCTCTTCAAATATCAAGGTTTTCTTTCTCCCCGGTTGATTAACTCGAAAAGAAAAGATAGTATCTTTTCGACTAATCAATCTTTGAGGAACTACATATCTTAAACCTTCTCCTAATTCAACATTGATTTCTTGTTCTTTGGTCAACTTTCCTTCCAGGTATTCTGCTACTCCCTCTACTATATACTCGGCTTCCAAAGATACATTATCCACGATATCGTGTACCTGCAGGACATTCCCACAGGAAAAGATACCGGGGATGCTGGTCTGACCCCTCTCATCAACTTGCGGCCCTCCGGTTATATTGTCCAAAGTTATACCTGCTTCACGAGAAAGCTCATTCTCCGGAATTAGACCTACCGAAAGTAACAAGGTGTCACAGGCTATCTTTCTCCTGCTCCCCGGGATAATCCCTCCTCTTTTGCCCAATTGGGCAATGGTAACTCCTGATAAGCGCCCATTCCCCTCTATATCCACTACGGTATGACTTAATAAAAGTGGGATATCAAAATCATACAAACACTGATTGATATTTCGGGGGAGACCGCTGCTGTAAGGAAGTTTTTCTGCCACCATTATTACCTCTGCCCCTTCTAAGGTTAGGCGGCGGGCCATAATCAAACCGATATCTCCCGAGCCCAAGACTACTATTTTTTCTCCTACCATATAGTCCTTTAAATTAATCAGCTCTTGGGCTACTCCCGCGGTATAGATACCGGATGGACGAGCCCCCGGTATACTTATAGCTCCCCGGGTTCGTTCACGGCAGCCCATAGCTAAAATAATCGCCCTGGCCTGATAGTGGATTAATCCATTATTATTTACCACTGTCACCTCTTTTTGAGGAGTTAGGCTAACTACCATACTATTTAACAAGAAGGGAATCTCTTTCTCTTTCACCTGGTCAATATATCTTTGAGCATATTCCGGACCGGCCAGGGAAGTATGAAACTTTTCTAAACCAAATCCATCATGAATACACTGATTCAAGATGCCTCCTAAATAGTCTCCCCGTTCGATAATCAGAATATCCTCTATTCCTTTTTGTTTGCAGGCGACTGCTGCGGCTAAACCGGCAGCTCCTCCGCCAATGATAATAACTTCTTTTTCTGGCATAGTTCATCTTCCTTATTACTTCTATATCCGGTTAACAGATAAGAATTGTTTCCTTTTAAAGTGATCTCTTGAGGACTGAGTTTGAAAGATTCTCTCAATATTTCCATAATCCTGGTCTGACAATATCCTCCCTGGCATCTACCCATCATAGCCCGGGTGCGGTATTTAATAGAAATCAGGCTTCTTGTCCCCAAAGGATTATTGATTGCCTCTAATATTTCTTTTTTGGTAACTTTTTCGCAGCGGCAGACTATCTCTCCGTAATCCGGGTCTTGTTTGATTAAAGCCTTCTTGGTCTCCTCATCCTGCTCTTCAAATCTCAGAATACCTTTTCTTGAAGGATTGAAGTTGGGATTAGGGTTTAATCTTTCTTTTTTATTGATAATCTCCACTACTCTTTTGGCGATAGGCTGGGCAGCAGTCAATCCCGGGGATTCGATACCGATTAGATTGATAAAGTTTTTGACTGTTTCGCTTTCTTCTATTACGAAATCCCAAAACCCACCTTCGGAAGAAGGAGCTTGCTTGGCACGGAGACCGGAATAACTGCGGATGATATATCCGGGTGAAATTAAAGGTAAGAATTTACGAGCTTCAGCAGAGAGCATTTTCATTACTGAGGAAGTTGTAGAAAGATTATCTTTACTTTTTACATATTCATTACTTGGCCCTATCAGGATATTACCATCAATAGTAGGTGTAAGATGAACTCCTAAGCCTCCAGCCCCAGCTTGAGGAACAGGATAGATTAGGTGATTTATCAACCAAGAGATATTTTTATCTAATACATGGTATTCTCCCCGGCAGGGGTAAATTCGATATTTATTTTTTTCCACCATATGAGCTACTCTATCGGAGTAGAGACCGGCACTATTAATTACATAAGAAGAAGTGAATTTACCCCGATTGCTATTGATTCTAAAATCAGAATTTTTTAACTTAGCTATACTTTTTACTTCGGTATTTAGAAAGAAATGAGCTCCGTTATCGAGAGCATTTTCAGCCAGAGCAATGGTTAATAAATAAGGAGAGGTTATAGCAGTTTCGGGAGAATAAAGAGCTGCAATTCCTGATACATTAGGTTCTAATCTTTTTATTTCATCAGAGTTTATGATTTCCAGACCCTTAACCCGGTTTTTATCACCTTGCTGCTTTAATTTTTGCAAACCTTTAATCTCTTCTTTTTTCTTGGCTACTACTAATTTCCCTATCTTTTTATAAGGAACATTAAGTTGGCGGCAAAGTTCTGCAAAAGATTTATTCCCTTCCACGCAAAATTGAGCCATTAAAGTACCGGGCTTATTATTAAAACCAGCATGGACTACTCCGCTATTTCGGCAGCTTATCCCCCAGCCAACATCATCTTCTTTCTCTAATACTGCAATACTAATTTTGTATCTGGATAGTTCCCGGGCAATAGCACAACCTACTACACCGCCACCGATTATAACCATATCATAATGATTATTTGTTGCTTTCATTTTACTTTTTCCCTTTTAAAATAAAATGTATTAAGCTTTATCGCATTTTAACTTATTCAGAAGCAGTATTCCAAGAGTTAATTTCTGCAAGTGAGGATTCTTTGGCTCTCTCTAAATGTTGAAGTAGGGCATTAAGAATAAGCTCTTCATCATTTTTCTTTAAAGCTTCTATAATAGCCAGATGTTCTCTTACCGAACTGGCAAAAGTAATTCTTTTGAGGGAAATATTTCTCAGCCAATGAATCTGTTCCTGAAGATTAGCCAATAACTCGATAAGCTTTTCATTGCCGCAATTTTGACTAAGAAGATCGTGAAATTTTTTATCTAGAGTTAAATATTGAATACAGTTTTCAGCATTAGTAGGTTTATTTATAAATTTTTTAAATCCATCTCTGACTTCTTCTAATTTCTTTATAGATATCTTTCCGATAGATTTCTTCACCGCTAAGGATTCCAGAGATTCTCTAATTTCAAAGATATCTTCTATTATTTGAGTAGTAATCTTAGAAACTGCTGCTCCTTTTCGAGGAATAATGGTAACAAATCCCTCTTTCTCCAATCTGTTAAAAGCTTCTCTAATGGGAGCTCTACTTATATTCATGGCTTTTGATAGTTCTTCTTCTAATAAGCGGATACCCGGTTTTAAATTGCCTCTTATAATTTGCAATTTTAGATTTTGGTAAGCTCTATCTTTGAGGGATAAATAGTTTCCTAAATTTTCGAAATATTCTTTCATAATTTCTTTCTTTTCTTTAAAAATCTAATTTTTCTATATTTTTATTTTACCTTGTCGATTGTATATTGTCAACAATGATTCAGAAAATGTCATTTAAAAGATAAAAGTGGACTCTTTTTTAATGATTTAAAAGATAAAAGTGGACTACCCAAAAACAGTAAAAAGGTATAATTTAGAACTAAATTCTAAAGAGAAAAGAGGTTCTAAATT
>JAYEJA010000018.1:0-24614 GCA_034660395.1 Actinomycetota bacterium | reverse complement strand
AATTGATAGAATTTTATTATAAATACATTAATAAAAAAGCTAAAAATGAAAACTCTTGATATAAAGACTGCTGTCACTCCTGCATTAGTTATTATCATGCTTTTTTCACTTCTCCTTATATCCATTGACGGCTGCACCAGCGGGCAGGAAGAGGATAATAGTTTAGTTGCAGAACTATACTGGAATACGGGCTCGCTCCCCCCTGAATACTACTATTATTATGAAATTACGGTAGGACCCGGTCCCGGGGGAGTTTTTGAATACCAGCCGGGTTACGGGGAACCTCCTGCTCCGGAGGTCTGGAATGTTGATTTCGAGGTATCCGGTGAACAGATTGATACCCTGCACCAGTTAATACAGGAAAATAACTTACTTAAAAACCAGTGGGAAGTATCCGAAGAAATAGCCGAAGGCGGAAGCACTTCATCGCTTACTTATATACGGGGGAAAGTAATACAATATACCCGGTGAATACAGGTTAGAACCTGAAGACAGGGCAAATGTCAGCGAAGTCACCGATTATTTAAGAGAAATGGTTCCATCAGATATCTGGAACGAGATGGGAGAAAAGCAGAGCCAGTTTGAAGAATCATTAAGCAGCCAGCAGGTCCAAAAAATATAAAGGGTTTGTTATATGGCAATCCCGGCCCTTAGAGCCCGAAGGTCCTTTTTACATCCGATAATATACTGTCCTGGATTCCTTCCATACTTACCCTGTCTTTTTCCTTTATATGGTCATAATTATATATATGCAGTATTCCGTGTATTATAAGCATTATCAGTTCCAGGGTAAGGTTCCAGTCATTATCTATATCTGAAATATTGGAATCTGCAACTTCCGGACAGATAAAAATTTCTCCTATGGTTACCGAGTGTAAGCCGCTTACGGGACTTATATCTTCCTTATCGGTAATATATGAAAATGACAGGACATCCGTTCCACTGTCAACTTTCCTGTATTTTTTGTTTAATTCCCGGATTTTTTCAGTACTGGAGAAAATAATGTTAAGATGGCTTTTAGGGTCCCTGTCAAACTTACCTGAAACATATTCGGATACTTTCTTTAGCAAATCCATATCCAGCTTTACCTTATCCTGGTTATCAATCAACGATACCTTCACTTTGCCTCCGCCCTGGGTTCCATCTCTTTCTCAGTTTTTGTGCCTGTCTCATCATATGAAATTCTTGAATGATATATGGACATTATTCCATCAATCATGGTGTTTCTCACTTTATTTATCTCTTTTAAAGTAATATCGGTTTCATCAAGCTGTCCGTCCTGAAGCTTATCCTCAAAAATATCACTTACCATCTGCTCGATTTTCTTAGGAGTTATCTTCTCAATTGACCTTACTGCAGCTTCAGTTGAGTCAGCAAGCATGAGAATTGCCGCTTCCTTGCTCTGAGGTTTTTTAGCAGGATATCTAAAATGTTCCTTCAACCCGTTTGAAACTCCATTGGAAGCCATTTCCCTGCCCTTTTGCTTCTCGTAGAAATAGGCAATTATTGAATTTCCATGATGCTGGGAAATAATATTTAAAACTTTCTTTGGGATTTTATTTTTTGCAGCCAGCACAAGTCCATCCTTTATATGGTTCGATATTATGTGCCTGCTCATTGAAGGGTTCAGTCGGTCATGGACATTGCCCATGCTTGCCTGGTTTTCATAAAAGTATTCAGGCCTTTTCATTTTACCTACATCATGGTATAAAGCTGCCACTTTTACCAGAAGGGCATCAGCGCCTATTGCTTTTGCTGCGTTTTCCGCAAGGTGGGCCACCAGGATGCTGTGGTTATATGTACCGGGAGCCGTCATGAGAAGCTTCTTTAGAAGCGGCTGGTCAGTATTTGAAAGCTCAAGCAGTCCCATTGCGGTAGTAACATTAAACGTTGACTCAATAAAAGGCAGCAGTCCTATGGCAATAACAGCACAGATTATACCGTTTAGTACTCCGATTAATGTATAGAGGGTTATTACCTGTACTTCTCCCCCTATAAGGTTAACTGTCAGAAACAGGAAAGCAAGTACAAGCGAGCTGAAAAATCCTGCCCGCATAACTCCGGACCTCTGCGATACCTTTGACACCATATAAGTTGAAAAAATGCCGCCCAGCATATACACAACTGCCAGGCTGAAATCAAAGTCAGTTGCAATGCCTGCAAATATTCCCAGGCATATTGTCATCATCATTGCCAGCCAGGTGTTAAATAATATGGTACATATAAGAGATGCAGCAATTATAGGGAACAGGTAATTCCAGAAATTCAGGTGTATGGATGAAAGAATGGTAAACGCCCTTATAAGTGCGGTAAAAGTTACAAGTAAAAATGCATTTATAACAGTCTTCTTGGTATTATTAAATATTTTTGGATTAAACTTGAATATATAAAATCCAAAAAGAAATAGAACTGCTGAAGATATCAGAAATATATACGCTAATCTTTCCCAGTTAAAGCCTTCCTGAAGCAACCCCAGTTTTGTAAGTATCAGTATATCATCTTCACTAACAATCTCTCCTTCAAAAACGATTGTCTGCCCTTCAAGAATTGAAACCATATGGGGCGGGGTATTTATTCTCGCTTCCTGCCGGGCTTCCTCGGTAGCTGCAGGGTCAAAAACCACCGTAGGACTTATATTGTTTTCCAGAACGCTTGTTACTATGAGAACATGTTCCGATTTTATTTCATCTTCTTCCCTGGCCATATTTATGGCCTCATTCTTGGCAATATCCACTTCTGTCGGCTTTATTTCTTCCTTCATTATCTCCCTTGCAATATCCTGCGTCTTCTCCATAAGCATATTCAGGTTATCCGCAGAGAGATTTAAGGCAAGAGAAATAACGGAGCTGGAATACTGGCCGCTCAACATATTATTCATGTAGTCAACCTTTTCCTCAAAAGGCTTATCTTTTTTCTGTACTATGCCGGACAGAAGATAAAAGTATTTTATCTGGTACAGCGCTCCTTCTTCACCGTTTAAGATATTTATATCATAAATATAAACATCCTCTTCTTCTGCCTCATTTTTGTTTTTATCTTCTTCTGTTTTAGCAGGATCTTCAAATTCCAGAGCCCTGTTTGCCTTTATTGTCCTCGGGCTGGGCTGCCCCAGTTCTATGCCTATGTCAGGTGAATAGCTGTAAACAAGGATAGCCGTCACCATTCCCAGGGTTAAAACAAAAATATACATCCTCCGGGCAATTATGCTTCTGAATGAAAAATACCTGACGGCAAAATCTACAAATTTTCTCCACCTGCTCCTGCCGCCGTTTTCCACTTCTTTATTTTTTTTATTTCCCGACATCATTTTAATCACACTGAAAATTTACTATCTACAATATTTCCTAACTATTATCTGACGCCTTACCTCTATTTTTTTGATTTTTTCCTACTTTTTCACCATTCTTTTTATATGCATCCACAATCCTCTGCACCAGTTCATGCCTTACCACGTCTTTCGAGCTAAGGTAAACAAAATCAATCCCTTTTATCCCCTTTAATATACTCTCTACTATAATTAATCCTGATTCCCTGTCATGGGGAAGGTCAATCTGGGTAATATCTCCGGTCACAACTATCTTTGAACCAAAACCCAGTCTTGTAAGGAACATCTTCATCTGTTCAGGAGAGGTGTTCTGCGCCTCATCGAGAATTATAAATGAATCATTAAGCGTCCTTCCCCTCATATATGCAAGGGGCACCACTTCAATAATCCCCATATCCCTGTACTGCTGGAACTTCTCTATATCCAGCATCTCATACAGGGCGTCATACAAGGGTCTCAGGTAGGGATTCACCTTTTCATACATATCCCCGGGTAAAAATCCCAGTTTTTCTCCTGCTTCAACTACCGGCTTTATAAGTATAATCCTCCCCACCTTATCTTCCTTCAGGGCTTCAACTGCCAGGGCCAGGGCAAGATAGGTCTTGCCGGTTCCCGCAGGTCCTATGCCAAAAACAATAGTGTTTTTCTTTATTTCTTCTATGTATTTCTTCTGCCCTATGGTACGCGGCTTTATTTTCTTGCCGCTGTTTACTATTATATTGCTTTTAAATACCTCATGGGGCTGAAGGTTGGTCTTATCTTCCATAATTTTTATTGAATCATTGACTTTCTGGGAACTAAGTTTCTGGCCCAGATTTATCTGCAGTGCCAGCTCCTCTACCAGTCTTGCCACTTCCTTCACATTCCTGCTTTTTCCTGAAATCTCAAGGTCATTTCCCAGAACAAAAATATCCACATTGTATTTTCTTTCAATAAGGCGCAGTAATTCATCCCTGCTGCCGATAAGCTCGGCCATCGAATGCCTGCCTTCAAAATTAATACTTAATTTTTGTTTTACCGGAGACAAAATGTCCTCCTTTTTTTGAAGATTTCTCTTTTGTAATGCTTTTAAATCTACATGAAGTTACATAACGGGCAGCTGATAAAGCACGATATTTCTTAGCCCGGCGGCCAATTAAATTTTCTCTTTCCGAGTATATGAAAATGTAGATGATTAACAACCTGTCCTGCATTGCTGCCGGTATTGGTTACAACTCTGAATCCATCTTTATCAATGCCCTGCTCCACTGCTACTTTGCTTATTGCTTCCATCAGTTCCCTTAACGCGCTGCCATCAAGTTTATCAATCTCCATAATAGAGCTTATATGTTTCTTCGGTATCGCAATAAGATGCACCGGCGCTTCAGGCGATATATCCTTAAATATTAGAACATTATCACTTTCAAATACTATATCACTTTTAACTTCACCCTTTATAATTTTACAAAAAAGGCAATCTTCCATTTTTTTAAATACCCCTATAAATTATTAATAAGTAGACTTATCCAATCTACTTATATATTTTAATACTTAACGTATTCTTTTTACAATTTTTTAATGTCTATTTTTATCCTAACTGCGTGATTATACTATTTTTTCAAATTTTTACAACTTTTACAAATTTAAGCTGCCATTACATTTTTACCACCAATATTGCCCTTATTAGAGAAAATCTATATTGAATATGGAAAGGGAATTGTGTCACATATATATAGAGTTAATAAGGTTAATATATAAGAGGAATTGAGCCGAAAACAGTAATAAGGGATAAATTTTTAAAGGCAGAAATAATTAATAAATCTAATGGGCTTTCATCTATTACTCCTTAGCTCTCCCCCTTCTTCTCTAAAATAAGGGCTTCAAGCTCATTTTCAAATCCTTCTCCTTTTACATAAACTGTAGTCTCGTACAGGATTTTACCATCCTGCTCATCTTTCCTTATAAATTCTTCCAATGCGTTGTCCGTTAATGATGTAAGTATTTCATCAACATAATATTTCCCATCTTCTACAGGAATTATTGATGCCCATGGGCCTCCAGTATAGTAATCAAAATATTTTGTAAATTTAATATTAGACAGATCAACCCCTCTTTCTGTCATTACTATATACCGTTTGCCTTTTTCCATTTTTAGAGTACCTGGGACCCAGTCACTATCACAGCTTCCATTTGAAACCTTTATAACATCTCCGGTTTCCACTGAAATACCTTCTGAAAAAGGATCCCCTGAGTAATATACATTTTCTACTTCAAAGGTAAATACATCAAAATAATATACATAATTAAGCTCTCCATCTAAATATTCATCAATAGAAATCTCTTTTGCATCAATAACTGTCCCTTTAAATATTAGGTCAGAATTTTTAAAAAGCATTTCCTCGTTTTCAAGTACATACGAACCACTATCAATTATATATTCCTCTCTACCATTAATATTTTCCTCTCCCATATTACAACCGGATATGATAAATAATAATGTTACTGCAAGAATAATTATTGGAATTTTTTTAAGCATAGGAATATCTCCTTTTTTATATTTTATATCATATAGAATATATTTTATTACCTTAAATCATAATTTTTGCATACTCTATTACCCGCTACAATACTATCCGCAAAAACTATATATATTCTATATAGGAGCAGTATAATTTAAGGTATCTATATATAAGAGGGTAAAACTACCCTTTAAAACTAAGGCATATTACCGCTAAGCCCGTTCCTGAAGACCGAATCCGCTCTGACCCTTACTATTTTCCCCTTAAATTTGCTTAATTTTTTCTCATCCATCTTAAAATAAACCTTGATATAGTTACCCGATGTTCCCTTTACGGTATTGCCGCCAGCCATTTTCTCACAGACTACCTCCAGTTCCCTGCCAAGGTTCCTTTCAAGATAGCTTTCCCGCAGCTTGCCCCCGATTTCCCTTAAAGCCCTGCTCCTTTCGGATTTTATCTTTTCATCTACCTGACGGGGCATCCTGTAGGCAGAAGTATATTTCCTTTTTGAAAACTTAAAAACATGAACCTTGCTGAAGGCAGCCTCTCTTACCATGTCCACAGTCATGTCAAAATCATAATTATCCTCATCCGGAAAGCCCACCATAACATCGGTAGTCAGAGCTATATCAGGAAAAAACTTCCTTATCTTTTTTACCTTTTCAAGATAATAATCGGCATCATAAGGCCTTCCCATTAACTTGAGTATTTTACTGCTCCCGCTCTGCAGCGGAACATGCAGATGGCAGGCAATACGGGGCTCATTTCTTTTTAGCACATCAAGCAGTCCATCATCAATATCATCCACCTCGATAGAGCTTATCCTTATCCTTTTTATGCCGGTATCCCCTGTAATTCCCTCTATCAGTCCCTTAAAATCCCTTACCCTATTTTTGCCTTCAGGCCTCCTGCCGGTAAAGTCAACTCCATATTTCCCTATATTTATCCCTGTAAGTACTGCCTCTTCAAAATTATCTTCCTCAAGCTCCCTTATTACTCTCAGGACTTCCCCGTACGGAACGCTTCTGTAACCTCCCCTTACTTTTGGAATTATGCAGTAGGTGCAATTCTGCTCACAACCGTCCTGGACCTTAACAACCGGCCTTGAATGCATCATTTCAGGAGGCGGAGCCGCACCGCCTTTAAATCTATTTCTGCCGTTTCCTGCCTTCCATTTTAAAACTTCCTTTTCAATTAAATCGGGTATCCTATCCTTATCCTTATTTTTTACCGCAAAATCGACCCCGCTCTCCCTTAAAAAATCCTTATTTAATACCACGAAACAGCCGGTAACAATTAATTTGCTATCTTTATTCTCCGATTTAATCCTTCTTACCAGCTGCCTTACCTTCCTGTCGCTCTGCGAGGTTACGGTGCAGGTATTAACAATACAGAAATCTGGACCCCGGTCATGTGAAGCAAGCTTAAAACCCTTTTTCTGCAGCTTCCCTGCTATAAAATCAGATTCGCTCTGGTTTACTTTACATCCAAGGGTATCTATGGAAAATTTAATGCCGGTCATTTTCTGCTTCCAATCAGGTAATCCAGTACGGATAAAAAATAAATTGCTGCCGTTTCGGAGCGGTAAATATTTTCTCCAAGTTTTATCTCAATGGCGCCCTTACTCTCAAGGGAGCTTACCTCATCATCACTGAAACCGCCCTCGGGCCCTATTAAAAAAGCTGCTTTGGAAGCGTTTGATATGGACCTTCTGCTGCCAATAAGGCTCTTATTATAAGCAGTGCTTTTTTCGTATGGTATGAAAAAGAAGTCATATTCTGAAACATCTATATGGCCAATATCTACGGGCAGGGACACCTCACACTTGAAGTCCCTCTTACACTGCTTGGAAGCCCCGTCAGAAATTTTCTGCCATCTTTTAATCTTACCGGAAACCTTTTTTGAGCCGGAAACCACCCTTTCGCTTGTAACCGGCACTATCTTATCCACACCTATCTCGGTTGACTTCTGGATAACAAACTCCATTGAATTTTTCTTAAGGGCACACTGAAATAAAACAATACCCGGGGATTTTGGTATAATTTTCTCCCTATTTTTTATGGAAAGCTTTATTTCGCTTCTGCCGATACTTGTAACCTCGGTCCTGTATTTGAATTCCTGACTGTCCGAGACATAAACCAGGTCTCCAACCCTTGCCCTCAGTACATTTTTAAGGTGGTTTAGGTCCTCTCCGCCAATCTTTATTTCATTTTCACCTGCAGAACCTGCATCTACAAAAAAATAAGGATAACTCATCTTAATTTCACTGCCTGCATACTCTGTAATATATTAAATCAGCTTAAAATAATATAACAGGGCTGATACATGCTGATATGGCTCCTGCTGAAAGCCCTATTTGCCCCCGGACCTGCCTTTTTTACCGGGAGAACTGCTCCTTTTTGCTCCCCGGAAATCTTCCTTTCTGCCTCCGGCATACTTTTTTAAAAGCTCTGCCTCGCTTCTCTTAAGCCGTGTCGGGATTTTAACATTTATATTTATTATCTGGTCACCCCTCCTGTAGCCGTTAAGCTGAACCATGCCCCTGGACTTAAAGACAATCTTTTCATTTGGCTGTGTACCGGGCTTGATTGTAATTTCTTCCTTACCGTCAAGCGTTTCCACTTCCTTTTTGCAGCCAAGGGCCGCCTGCGCAAAGGATATATCAACACCGGTAAGTATATTATCCCCTTCCCTTTTAAAAGCCGGGTGGGGAATTACCCTCACGGTTACATAAAGGTCTCCATTTACGGAATCCCTTCCAAGTGAATTTCCCTTCCTGGACAACCTCAGCCTGTCACCATCATGGATGCCGCCGGGAATAGATACCTTCTCCTTTTTCTTTACCTTATAATAACCCTTCCCCTTACATTTGCTGCACGGCTCTTTTATTATTTTTCCCGAACCGCCGCACTTGCTGCAGGTTGATGTGGTTACTATGCTTCCCAGGATAGTCTGCCTTGCGGTCCTCACTTTCCCGGACCCGCCGCACTCCGGACAGGTTATCACCCCGTCTTCATCGGCAGCGCCGCTTCCATGGCATTCCGGGCAAATATCATCTACCCTGTATTCAATTTCCTTCTTAACTCCGTACGCGGCTTCCTTAAAGTTTACCTTCACATTGACTTTTATATCAGAGCCCCTCTTCCTGCGCATGCCCCTCTGCCTGCCGGAAAATGAACTGCCAAACCCCGAGCCGAATATCGTATCAAAAATATCCCCGAACCCGAATTCTGAGAATACGCTCCCGGAATCAAAATCTTCAAACAGATTCTTATTAAATCCAAACTGGTCATATTGCCTTCTTTTGCCTTCATTGCTCAGAACCGCGTAAGCTTCGGAAATCGCTTTAAATTTTTCTTCTGCCTCCGGATTGCCGTCGTTCACATCAGGATGGTATTTTCGCGCAAGTTTCCTGTATGCCTTTTTTATATCTGCGGTGCTGCAATCCCTTGACAGCCCCAGAACTTCGTAATAATCCCTTTTATTTGCCACCTTAAAAAAATCACCTCAATACATAACAAACTTTTTAAACATTTTACATGATTAATAAATAGCGCAGAAATAATAACCTATTCTAACACTTTTTTCCAGTTTATGCATAACGCCCCTATTTCCACTTCTATTTCAGGCGCTAAGCCCTGGAATTGAATATTTCCGTAAGGCCCTTCCTGAAAAGATTAAGGCTCTTTATAACCCTGTAGTAATCCATTCTTTTCGGCCCCAGGACACCTATGGCTCCCGTTGAGCTGCCGTATATTTTATACCTTGAAGCTATAAGACTCAAATCCTGGGTTCCTTCTTCAAACAATTCAGAGCCAATCTTTACCACGAAACCGCTGTCATCCGAAAAATCAAGAAGCAGCCTCATGAGAAGGCACTCATTTTCTATAACCCTTAAAATATTATGTATTTTCTTAAGCTCTATAAATTCAGGGTGCTGGAGTATCACTGATGTACCATGAACAAAAATCTTATTATACTGCAGGTTCTCCCTGATGCATCCCTTTATCATATCAATAACTTTATTTATAAGTAATATCAGGTATGGATCGCCTTTCTGCACTTCTATGTCCCCTGCATTAATATCTACTATATTTTTATCCCTTAGCTGCAGATTCATTATATTAGCTGCTGCCTGCAGGTCCAGCTCGGTATATTTTCCGCCCATCGGGGTGCTCCTTTTATAGACCCTTCCGGTATCGGTAATGAGGACCATAAGGATGTTCTCACTATTAAACTTTAAAATTTCTATATGCTTATACTTGCTCTGCTGAATCGTAGGAGCCACAATCATTGACAGGTAATTGGTAAAGCTTGACAGCATTTCCGTTGACTTCTGGAGAATTGTCTCTATTCCCATATCCCGGTCAACCGCTATTTTAAAATTATCATCAGACTCATTGCCGTCTTCTATATTAGCATTCAGCTCTTCCCTTATAACATTATCCACATAAAACCTGTATCCCTTATCTGTAGGCATCCTCCCAGCCGATGTATGCGGGTGCGTAAGGTAACCCATATTTTCAAGCTCCGCCATTTCCTTCCTTATGGTAGAAGAGCTGAGGTCAAACTCCGAGTCCCGGGCTATCCTTTTTGACGAAACAGGATCGGCCTTTGCAACAAATTTATTAATAACCTCTTTTAATATTCCAATTTTTCTTTCTGTAAATTTCATATCAAGTCACATTTGTAAATCATTGTTAATATAATCCATCTGTGCTAATATACATTAAGTTTTGTGATTTAGCACCATTATTTTCTTTTATATTATAAAGAAAATTCTTTGAAAATTAAATATTACAAATACTTGGGGGAGCTTTTCAAGCTGAGAGGACAGCATAATTTTAGCTGTCGACCCCTAAACCTGACCTGGATAATGCCAGCGTAGGAAAAGTAGAAATTAACAAACTACCAGCCAGAGTCAGGTTCGGTAGTTTTTTTATTTAAATTTTAATACAAGACCGTTAAGAATTAAAAAATATAAAGAAAGGACAGAAGTGAATACAATAAAAAACCTTGAAAAGATAAGAGAGGAAAAACCCTTAATACACCATATAACAAACTGGGTAACAATTTATGATTGCGCAAATGTAGTAAGGACTATCGGGGGTCTTCCCGTAATGGCGCATGCCCCGGAAGAGGTCGGACAAATGACTTCCATTTCCAGCGCCCTTGTCCTTAATATAGGGACCCTGACCTCAGAGCGTGTAAAATCAATGATTATTGCCGGCAGGAAGGCAAATGAAAAAAATATACCTATAATCCTTGATGTAGTTGGCGCGGGTGCGACTGATTTCAGGACGGATAAGTCAAAAGAAATCCTGGATAATGTAAAAGTCTCAATACTTAAGGGCAATTCATCAGAAATAGGGACAATAGCAGGCGCAAAAGCGGAAACCAGGGGAGTAGAAGCCATTTCTCTGTCAGGAGACCCTTTAGAAATAGCAAAAAAATTAGCAGCCAGAGAAAAGCTTACCGTGGTTATAACCGGCGAAGAAGACATAATATCAAATGGTAAAGACAGCTATACCTGCAGGAACGGCCATCTTATGATGGGATGCTTTGTCGGCTCCGGCTGCATGGCTTCCTCAGCAATAGGAACATTTGCTTCCGTTGAAAAAGACTTTGCCATCGCTTCCTTAAGTGCCCTTTCCCTTATGGGAATAGCAGGAGAGGTGGCGGCAAAAAATGCAAAAGGCCCTTCCTCCTATAAGGAAATGCTGATAGACGAGATTTATAATTTAGATGAAAATACCATCAAAATAATGGAAAAGATAGAAAAGGTTAAATAAAAATGAATGACGGGGTTAAAAATATAGACCTTTACTTCATAACCGACTCCAGGCTGACAAAAAAGACAGTTACAAAAGACGTGGAGTCTGCCTTAAAAGCAGGGTTAAAAATAATACAATACAGGGAAAAGGGCAAAAGTACGCGTGGTATGATAGAAGAAGCGAAGGAAATAAAAAAGCTCTGCAGGGAAAGCGGCGCCCTTCTGATTATAAATGACAGGGTTGACATTGCCCTGGCGGTAGATGCCGACGGGGTACATCTTGGCAATGAAGACATGCCGTATAAGACTGCAAGGGAAATACTTGGAAGCGGCAGGATTATCGGCCTGACAGTTCATAATATAAAGGAAGCGAAAAAAGCCGAGGGCGTGGGAGCTGATTATATAGGCGTAAGCCCGGTATATGAAACCCGGACAAAGCCGGATGCAGGGATGCCTGCAGGCATAAGATTTGTCAGGGAAGTAAATGATAAAATAAAGATACCAGCGGTTGCCATCGGCGGTATCAATGAAAATAACATAGAGGAAGTGCTTAAAGCAGGGGCAAAATCTGCAGCCATAATATCAGCTATCGTTACATTTCCGGATGTAGAGAAAAAATGCAGATATTTTAAAGATATTATTCTTAAATACCGGAGGTAAAAATATATTAACAAAATAATGCCCTGCTAATTAGAAAATATAAAAAACATATAATTTAAATATGAGAATAAAATTAAAAGGAGGATTAAATTATAAATGACACAGCTTACTGAAGCATTAAAAGGTAAAATAACCGGGCAAATGAAAACAGCCGCAAAAAATGAAAGGGTGGATGCAGAGTACATAAGAAAAAAGATAGCCGGCGGCAGCATGGCAATCCCCTACAATAAAAAACACAAATCCCTTCAGTCGGCATGCCCTATCGGGGAAGGGGTAAATATTAAAGTCAATACCAATATAGGCACTTCATCCGACCACGACGATCCTGATGAAGAATTAAAAAAGCTAAAGGTCGCCCTTGAGGCAAAAACCGATACCGTAATGGACCTCAGCACCGGCAGCAGCATTGATAAGACAAGAAGGGCAATTCTTAAAAATTCCCCCGTTCCCGTAGGAACAGTTCCCATATACCAGGCAGCTATTGAAACTGCAAAAAATAAAGGCATCGTAAGCATGACTGAAGACCATCTTTTCGAAGTAATTGAAAAACAGGCAGAAGACGGTGTTGACTTTATGACTGTCCACTGCGGAATCACAATGGAGTCTATTGATAAATTAAAAACACATAAAAGACTTTTAGATGTTGTAAGCAGGGGCGGTGCTTTTCTTATCACATGGATATTATCCAATAAAAAAGAAAACCCCCTCTACGAAAACTTTGACAGGCTTCTAAAAATAGCAAAAAAATACGATGTAACACTCAGTCTCGGTGACGGCTTAAGGCCCGGATGCCTATCTGATGCAACAGACAGGGGCCAAGTCCAGGAACTGTTAATCCTGGGAGAACTTGCAAAAAAAGCCAGGGAGGAAGGAGTACAGGTCATAATTGAAGGACCCGGGCACATGTCCATTGACCAGATAGAAACAAACGTAGTTCTTGAAAAAAAGCTCTGCAACAATGCGCCTTTTTATGTACTCGGGCCGCTGGTTACCGATATTGCATCAGGCTATGACCACATAGCAGGCGCCATAGGAGGCGCGCTGGCAGGTTATTACGGAGTTGACTTTTTATGTTACCTTACTCCGTCAGAACACCTGAGGCTCCCCACTGTTGATGATGTAAAAGAAGGAGTAATTGCCTCCAGAATAGCAGCCCATGCAGCAGATATTGCCAGGGGAAGGGCGCATGCCATGGATTCCGACAGAGAAATGGCTAAAGCAAGAAAAGATTTAAACTGGAAAAAGCAATTAGAACTGTCTATCGACCCGGTGAAAGCCAGAAGGTTCAGGAAAGAAAGTAAGATATTAAACCAGAGATGCACCATGTGCGGCAAATACTGCGCTATTGACCTGGTAAATAAATTTCTTCACGGGGAAAAATAAAGAAGATAGTTATATCTTAATCATAAAGGGGAAGGCATATAAATGGATATTTCAAAAATAGGCGGCGAATTTGCCTTAATAGAAAGACTTGCCAGAAAACCGGCAGGTAAAAATATAATCAGGGGAATTGGCGATGATGCCGCGGTTATAAAAGTAGGAAAAAGCTACATTGTACTCACTACCGATACAATGGTAGAAGGTGACCACTTTTCACTCGGGTACTTTTCTCCCGTACAGGTTGGCAAAAAAGCAGTTGAAGTCAATGTTTCGGATATAGGGGCCATGGGGGCTGAACCTAAATATTTTCTTGTCTCTCTCGTTCTGCCGGAAAAAATTGACGCCGAAATAATTGAAAACATATATAAGGGGATGAGGCAGGCAGGTAAAAAATACCTGATTGAAATCATAGGCGGCAATATAACCCACGGAAAACAGTTAATAATAGATATATGCATGGTTGGTGAAGCAAAAAAGGAAAATCTTAAGTTCCGTTCTTCGGCAAAACCGGGCGACCTTATCATGGTAAGCGGTGACCTCGGTTCCAGCACTGCCGGGCTCAATCTCTTCCTGAAAAATATTGAGGGTTCTGGCAAAATAAAAAAGAAACACCTTGAGCCTAAGGCAAAATTTTATAAAGTAAAGCCTTTTCTGGGATACATTAACGCAATGATTGACGTTTCCGACGGCCTGGGCTCCGAAGTTAAAAGAATCTGCGAGCAGAGCGGTACCGGCGCCGTAATCTACAAAGATTCTGTTCCCATAAGCCCCGATACGAAAAAAGCGGCAGAGGCATGCGGAAAAGATGCTCTGGAATACGCCCTTTACGGCGGAGAGGATTTTGAGCTGGTATATACCGTTTCAAAAGAAAACTTAAGTAAGGTAAAAGGGGTTAAGGTTGGGGAAATTACCAAAAAAAAAGGCATAAGGATAATAAAGGAAGACAGAGAGGAAACGCTCACAGAGCACGGCTATGACCATTTTTTAAGATAGGAAATATTTTATCTGCTTAAATGCCTTAAAATGTCTATCATGCGTGGCTATAAAGTTAATTCCATAATAATTCATAGTAGCAGCATGGATCGCATCCCTCGGAGATATATTCTTAAAGCTGTCTTTTTCGATTATTTTCCTGGCTCCGCTAATTATGTCAAAATTTACAGGCAATATATCATCTACAATCTGCGAAAAACTGTCAAAAACTTCCAGTCCCTTCTCCAGCAGGCCGATTGAACTGTAACGGTACAAAATCTCCTGCATAACCTCCGCTGAAGTAACACCGGCTATTTTATTTTCTGAAACCGACCCTAAAATCTTAATAGACGGAGCTTTATTGGGATGCTTATTACCGGCAGCATACATTGGAATATTTGAATCTATAAAAACTTTAACCTTCTTTATCACCCAATGCCCTTTCCATTATTTCCTTTTCCATCGATTCGTAATCAGCTACTGGAAGATTTAAAGATTTCAACCTGTCCAGGGCTTTTCTTTTCTCCTCCTTATTCTTTATTCCATAATAAGTGACAACTGCTTCCCTAACAAGGCCTCCAATAGATACATTTCTTCTTCTTGCCTTTTCCTTTAATTTTTCATATACATCTTCCTCAAATAACAGTGTTGTTTTTTTTAAAGACATTGCCGGTTCCTCTCTACAGCAAATTATTATTTAAAATTATTTATATTATGTATATAGCTCCATATACATAATATACCCTATCCTGGAACAGGTCAATTACGATATAAATAAATTTTTTTCCTAAAATAAACTATATTTTTTAAGCGCGGCTATATGCTGTTAAAATAATAACTGGATTAAAAATGATTTTACAGTATAACTTTTATATTTTATTATGGTTTTTAATATAATTTCTGTAAAATACATAAAATACTAAAATAAATAATTCATTAACATAGGAAGCAGGGTGAGATAAGTAAAATGGACCCAAGGATAGAAAAACTTGCAAAAAACCTTACAGGTTATTCCTGCAGGGTAAAAAAAGGCGATAATGTAATGGTTGAATGCGTTGGAAATTCAGGAATACCTCTGGTAAAAGCCCTGGTAAAAGAGATATATAAAAAAGGAGCTGCCCCTTTTATAAGCCTTAAGGATTCCGGTGTCACCAGGGAGGTTCTAAAAGAATGCGGCGTAAAGCAGCTGGACTCCATGGCCAGATATGAACTTGACCGCATCAGGGAAATGGATGCCTTTATAGGTATAAGGGCAAGTGACAACATAAGTGAGCTAAGCGACATTAAGGGCGAAAAAATAGATACTTACATGAAGCACTTTGTGGAAGCCGTAAATGAAGAGAGGGTAAACAATACGCGCTGGGTAGTCCTGAGGTATCCCAACAGTTCAATGGCCCAGCTGGCAAATACCAGCATGGAAGCATTTGAGGATTTCTATTTTAACGTGTGCAATCTTGACTATTCTAAAATGTCAAAAGCCATGGACAGCCTTGTAAAGCTTATGAATAAAACCGACAGGGTACATATAACCGGCAGCGGCACGGATTTGACATTTTCCATTAAAGATATTCCCGCCATAAAATGCGCGGGGGAATACAACATACCGGATGGGGAGGTTTTTACAGCGCCGGTAAAGACATCCGTAAACGGCAAAATAACTTATAACTGCCCCACCATTTACCAGTGCACCACCTATGAAAACATAAGCCTTTCATTTGAAAAGGGGAAAATTGTTAAGGCGTTATCCAGCGATACCAAAAGAATTAACAGAGTGCTGGATACGGACAGCGGCTCCAGGTATATAGGAGAGTTTGCTTTAGGGGTTAATCCTTATATCAAAAAACCGATGAAAGATATACTTTTTGATGAAAAAATAATGGGAAGCTTTCATTTCACCCCGGGAAGGTGCTACAGGGAAGCTCCCAATGGCAACCAGTCCGCCATACACTGGGATATGGTATGCATACAGACACCTGAATACGGGGGCGGCGAAATTTATTTTGATGATACCCTGATAAGAAAAGACGGGATGTTCGTAACTGCCGAACTCGAGGGCCTGAACCCGGAAAATTTAAAATAGAACTTAATGATGCCATATGGCGAAATAAAAATTACTCTACCTTCTTTATAGGGGCAAAACTTAAAAGCAGGTTTTTCAAGCCCGCGCTGTCAAATTCCACATCAATTTCATAGTCATCATCCGGCAGTTTCTTTATCTTCGTTACCCTGCCCTGTCCCCAGTATTTATGTTCTACTATATCGCCTTTTTTATAAATACATTTGCCATCATGCTTCTTTTTGCCCTTTTTCCACCTGCCCTTTCTGCTTTTTGATTCAACCTCGTTCTCATCTATAAACAGGCCTTTTTTTATTTCATTTATAAAACGCGAAACGGTCCTGAAGCTTGTATCACCATAAATACTGTGCGAGCGCGAAGATGAAAGAAAAACTTTCTTTTTTGCCCGCGTAATCCCCACATAGCAGAGCCGCCTTTCCTCTTCCAGTTCTTCCATATTATTCATGCACCTGGAATGGGGGAAAATTCCTTCCTCCATCCCTATTATAAATACAACGGGAAATTCCAGCCCTTTCGCATTATGCAGGGTCATCAGTACCAGCCCGTCGGTATTTTCATCATAATTATCAATATCGGTAAGAAGAGACACCTCTTCAAGAAACCTGCCCAGGTCATACAGCCCTTCACCATTGCCGGTTTCTTTCTCTTTACCTTCCGCCAGATCCGATTCACCCGGTCCGGCAGCGGCATTTCCAGATTCTGACTTATCCTCATACTCCCTGGTAACAGTTAAGAGCTCTTTTAAGTTATCTATCCTGTTCAAGGCCTCTATCGTATTTTCATTTTTCAGTTTCTTCATATAACCTGTTCTTTTCCAGATTTCCTCCAGCACCCTGCCGGCCCCGTTCTTCATTGAAAAATCCCTGAGCTCCGACATCATGGAAACAAAATCCGCTACTCTCTTTTTTGTGGTTTTACTTAATGCATTTATCTCATCAGCCCTGTAGAAAGCCTCACAGAAGGTCATATTATTCTTCCTTGAATATTTCTCTATAACCGAAATGGTTGTCTTTCCAATTTTCCTGCGGGGTACATTTACAATTCTAGTAAGACTTACTACATCCTTCGGGTTGACTATCAATTTCATGTATGCAAGCATGTCTTTAATTTCTTTCCTATCATAAAACCTCAGGCCCCCGTAAATTTTATACGGTATATTCTGCCTTACCAGGTATTCTTCAACCGCCCTTGACTGCGCATTGGTCCTGTAAAATACGGCAAAATCCCTGTACTTCATATCTTTCTTCTTCATGTATTCCCTTATTTTTTTCACAATAAAGCGTACTTCGCCCTTTTCATCAGAAGCAATGTATTTTGAGACTATCTCCCCTTCAGGGTTTTCTGTCCACAGTTTCTTATTCTTCCTGTTTTCATTATTCTTTATTATGCAGTTTGAGGCATTCAGGATATTCTGCGTAGAGCGGTAATTCTGCTCAAGCTTTATCACCACCGTATCATTGAAACGCTTATCAAAATCCGTTATATTCTTTATCTCAGCCCCGCGCCAGCTGTAAATATTCTGGTCATCATCTCCCACTACACATAATTTTTTACTTTTTTCAGATAAAAGCACCACAATTTCATTCTGGGCAATATTCGTATCCTGAAACTCATCAACAAGGATATATTTAAATTTCTCCTGATACTTTTCCTTAACCTCGGGGTACATATCCAGTATATTAACCGTGTACATAAGCAAATCGTCAAAATCAAGGGCATCGGCCTTAATTAACCTTTCCTGATACCTCGTGTAAACCTTTGCCGCTATTTTCTCTAAATAGTCTGCCGCATTATCCGAGTAAGTTTCGTAGTCGATTAACCTGTTCTTTGCATCGCTTATAACCGACGCTATCATTCTGGGAGGGAATCTTTTAATATCCATGTCCATCTCTTTTACCACTCTGGAAATAAGTTTTAGGGAATCATCGGCGTCATAAATAACATAACTGCGGGAGATTCCAAGCCGGTCAATCTCATACCTGAGCATCCTCGCGCAGAATGAGTGAAATGTGCTGACCCACATATATTCTCCAACCCTGCCAACCAGCTCTATTACCCTTCTCTTCATTTCCTTTGCCGCTTTATTGGTAAAGGTAATTGCCAGGATATTAAAGGGGTCCACTCCTTTATTATTAATAAGGTATGCTATCCTGTAAGTAAGTACCCTTGTCTTGCCGCTGCCTGCACCTGCTATGACCAGAAGCGGTTTTTCCGTACTTCTTACAGCTTTAATTTGCTGGGTATTTAAATATTTCTCAAGTTTCAAATTGCATCAAACTATCTTATTTTCTTTCCAATCGCACCCGCTACTTTTTTTAACTGCTTCATCAGCTCAAGCAACTCTTTCTCGTTCAATTGCTGCTGCCCATCCGATAAGGCCTTGCTCGGGTCAATATGTGACTCTACCAGTATACCGTCTGCGCCTACTGCAGCTGCCGCCCTGCTCACGGGAATAACAAGGTCGCTCTGCCCCACGGCGTGGGAGGGGTCTATAATTATAGGAAGCTTGCTTAACTTCTTTATGACGGGAACTGCCGAGATATCCAGCGTAAATCTCGTACTGGTCTCAAAAGTCCTTATTCCTCTCTCGCATAACACTACCTCCACATCACCTTCAGAAGTTATATATTCTACGGCAAGAAGCCACTCTTTTATGGAAGACGCCCATCCTCTTTTTAAAATAACTTTCTTATTTTTTTTGCCTGCCACTTTGCTGACTTTTGCAAGCAGCGCAAAATTAGACATATTTCTGGTGCCAATCTGCAGCACGTCCGCGTTATCCGCAACCTTTTCGACATTCTTGGTATCGGTAACTTCGGTAACCGTTTTAAGGCCGTACTTTTCACCAATTTCCTTCAGGTATTTTAGTCCCTCTTCCTTAAGTCCCTGAAAACTGTAGGGCGAAGTCCTCGGCTTATAGGCGCCGCCCCTCATATATAACAGGCCGAGGTCACTAATAATCTTTGCACATGCTTCAAGCTGCTCGTAGCTCTCAATTGCGCAGGGGCCCGTAATAACGGTAAAATAGCCCTTCTTTATCAATTTATTATCATTTAGATTCTTTTTATTTTTTTGTTCCATTAAAACGCAATTCCTTTTATTTTAATTCCAAATTTCTAAAATATAAGTATGGGTTAATAAACCCGGCTTCCGCCTTTAAAAAGATGTTTAAAGATTTTCATCTTTCTCCAGTATCTGGACATTTCTTAAGATGCTCTCAAAAATCTGTATGATATTGTCATTGTACAGAGGCCCCTTATTGTATTCTACGATGTTATTGATCAGAGCTTCTTCCCTCTTGGCATCATACAGGGGTACATTTTTGTCTTCCTTCAACTTTTTTATCTTCATTACCACAACAGCTCTTTTATTTAAAAGATCTACCATATCTTTATCAATCTTATTTATTTCCTCTCTATATTTTTCCAGCTTTTCCTTAAAATCATTTTCCATAAATTTTCTCCTTCAAACTTTTTTAAAATTCCTTTTATTCCCACTCTATCGTACTCGGCGGTTTCGAGCTTATATCATATACCACTCTGTTTATTCCTTCAACCTCATTTACTATCCTGCTGCTCATTCTTTCCAGCACCCTGTGCGGGAGGCGAAACCAGTCAGCCGTCATCGCATCGGTGCTTGAAACCGCCCTGATTACTATAGGGTAATAATAAGTCCTCTTATCACCCATCACACCAACACTTCTTATGCTGGGAAGCACGGCAAAAGACTGCCATATCTTATTATACAGGTTTGCCCTCTTTACTTCTTCAACTACTATTGCGTCTGCATCCTGGAGTATTTTTATTTTTTCCCTTGTAACTTCTCCTATAATCCTTATGGCCAGCCCCGGCCCCGGAAACGGCTGCCTCCATACTATGCTATCCGGCAGCCCCAGCTCTATTCCCATCTTTCTTATTTCATCCTTAAACAACAATCTTAAAGGCTCAATTAATTTAATTTTAATATCTGCCGGAATACCGCCCACATTATGGTGTGACTTTATCTTTGCAGCATCCCTGGTGCCGCTTTCAATAACATCCGAATACAGCGTTCCCTGCACCAGGTAATTCACGTCCTTTATCTTTGACGCTTCCTCTTCAAATATCCTTATGAATTCATTTCCTATTATCTTTCTCTTTTCTTCAGGGTCTTCAACACCCACCAGCTTGCCAAGGAATCTATCGCTGTCATTTTTATGTATCAGGTTGATTTTAAAATGCTCTTTAAACATCTTTATAACCTGCTGCGCCTCGCCCTTGCGCAGAAGCCCGTGGTCCACAAATATACAGGTAAGCTTGTCGCCCACTGCTTTATTCACAAGGACAGCTGCCACCGAAGAATCCACTCCTCCGCTTAAACCGCATATAATTTTACCTTCCCTGACTTCATCCTTTATCTTTTTTATCTGATTCTCAATAATTGAAACCATGGTCCAGGTAGGCGAACACCCGCAAATGTCAAATAAGAAATTCTTTAACATATCTATTCCGGAAGGAGTGTGCATCACCTCGGGATGGAACTGTATGCCGTATATTCTTTTTTTGCGGTTTTCCATGCCGGCAATCGGTAAGCTGTAAGTGGAAGCTATGGCCTTAAAGCCGGGAGGCGTTTTTACCACGCTGTCTTTATGGCTCATCCAGCAGGTTTCCCTGGCCTTCAGGTCCTTAAAAAGCGGTGATTCTATATCTAACTTTACCTTTGTCTTGCCATATTCATTCTTGCCCGTAGCAGCAATCTCTCCGCCGAACATCTCTGATATCACCTGCATCCCATAACAAATACCCAGTACTGGTATCCCCAGGGAAAATATTTTTTTATCTGCAACAGGTATTTTGCCCTTCTTTGAGAGTATGCTGTAGGGAGAGCCGGATAATATAATGCCGTCAGGATTTTTGGCTTTTATTTCTTTAATGTCGGCATCATACGGAACAAGCTCCGAATAAACCCTTAGCTCCCTTATTCTCCTTGTAATTAACTGGCTGTATTGCCCTCCAAAATCTATAACCAGTACGCTATTCATTTTTTATCCCATTCCCACTTTCTGCTGCTGCTGATGAAGTTTTCCTTCTGTTTTTATAGAAGGGGCTACAAGCACCTCCGCTTTCTGAAAATCCTTTATATTTTCATAGCCGCACGTAGCCATCGATGTTCTTAAAGCCCCGAACAGGTTTAAAGTACCGTCATTTTCAAATGCCGGCCCAACCAGTATTTCTTTTAAGCTTGCCGTTACTTCTGTTTTGATTCTCGTACCCCTGGGCAGGTCGGGATGAAATGTGGCCATGCCCCAGTGATAGCCCCTTCCCGGAGCTTCCTTTGCTCTTGAAAGCGGCGAACCTATCATAACCAGGTCTGCGCCGCAGGCAATGGCCTTTGCAATATCGCCTCCGGTACGCATACCGCCATCAGCTATAACCAGCGAATAATTTCCCGTCTCTTCAAGGTGCCTCATCCTTGCTGCCGAAGCATCTGCGATCGCAGTTGCCTGCGGCGCTCCAATTCCAAGCACCTGCCTCGTGGTGCAGGCAGCGCCCGGGCCAACGCCCACCAGAACCCCGACCGCTCCGGTCCGCATGAGATGAAGCGCTGTCGAGTAAGACGAACAACCTCCGACTATAACCGGAACAGAACATTCCGGGATAAATTTCTTTAAATCAAGAGGTGTTTTTGTCTTGCTTACATGCTCGGCACTTACCACGGTCCCCTGTATTACGAGAATATCAAGCCCCGCTTCTATAGCCGTCTTATAATATTTCTCAACATTTTTAGGAGTAAGAGAGGCGCAGGCAATATCACTCCCGGCTTTTATCTCCTTTATCCTCTTTGCTATAAGCTCCTCTTTTATCGGCTCCCTGTAAATTTCCTGCATTTTTCTTGTAGCTTCCTCTTTAGAAAACTTTGATATCCTGTCCAGAACACTGCCGGCATTTTCATACCTGCACTGCAAACCTTCGAGGTTAAGCACCGCAAGACCGCCTACTTTGCTCATCTCTATGGCAAAGTTTACATCCACCACACCATCCATCGCTGATGCAAGGACAGGTAAACCAATCCTGTAATCCCCTATATTTACTGAAATATCAACATCTTCCGGATCCCTTGTTCTCCTGCTGGGTACTATCGATATCTCATCGAATCCGTAAGACCTCCTGCCGTTTTTCCCCTTGCCAATTTCAATTTCCATTTATACCCCTTATCCTTTAAAGTTTTTTTTCTTCTTTATGTATTAACCTTTTAATATTCTCCCTGTGTGTGATAAAAGTAAGTATGCTCCAGCAAATCGCCGCTATAACCACGGGCCAAGCAAAACCGGTGAAATAAAATGCGAGAGGACTTACAATTGCCCCGCTGAGTGAAGCCGCTGAAACAATCCTGAAAATTACAAAAATAATAGCCCACACCCCGAAAATGATAAAAAATGGAAGTATTTTAATCCATACAACACTGTCCGCTATATTTACGAAAGGCAAAAACGAAACACCCATAACCACGCCAATTGAAGCCGCTGTCCCCTTGCCTCCCTTAAATTTTATATATGCAGGGAAGTCATGCCCGATTACAACAGCTACTGATACTACAGCAAGAAGTATTAAATCAGCCGGATAAATAAAATAGATTACAATTATGGGTATAAGCCCCTTAGCCATATCAGCAATTATGGTTGTTGCCCCGTAACCGGCACCGAGTGTGCGCGCGACGTTGGTTCCCCCTACATTCCCGCTTCCATATTTTCTTATGTCATCGCCTTTTTTTATCCTGTGGACTATATATGCAGTGGGAAATGAACCAAACAGATATGAAGCAATTACGATTAATGTTTTATATAGTAATTCAATCCCCATACTTTAAAGAAAAATGTATATTTTTATATAATCCTAAACTATAGAAAATTTAAAGATAAAAATTTTTTAAATTATAAAAAACCGGAAACCGGAATAATGAAAACTGTGAAAATAATAATAAAAGAAATATTACTATAAGTTAACGATTTATTCAATTTATAAAGCGGGTATTTATGCTGTCTGCTGCTAATATTTTATAAATTTCAAAAATAATGGGCAAAAAACATCTAATAGAATAATTTGTAACAGCCTGTATCCACTTTTTTATACTACCCATCTATTGCTTCCAGTTCTTCAATCAACTTTTCCAATCCCGGCCATATAAAAAAGGACTGGCTTTATAATTAAAACCAGCCCTTAATTTTTATGCCATTACCGGTAAAGTCTTAAATCCCGGCAATTGTTCATGTTATTACATAGGAGGCATTCCTCCGGCCATTCCTCCGCCTGGAGGCATTCCAGCAGGAGCACCGCCGCCGCCTTTATCCTTTTCAGGTTTTTCTGCCACGATTACCTCGGTGGTAAGCATTAGCGCTGCTATTGATGCTGCATTCTGCATTGCGCTCCTTGTAACTTTTGCAGGGTCTATGATTCCTGTATCTATCATATTCACATACTTTCCGTTTAAAGCATCCAGACCTTCGCCCGGCTCCATTTTCCTTACCTTCTCTACTACAACCGAACCCTCAAGTCCTGCATTTTCAGCTATCTGCCTTAAAGGTTCCTCAAGAGCCCTGACAACAATGGCTGCACCCGTTTTAACGTCACCTTCATATTTTTTAAGGTCAATCTTTGGAATTATGCTTATAAGCACTACTCCGCCGCCGGAAACAATACCTTCTTCAACCGCGGCTTTCGTAGCTGAAAGAGCATCTTCTATCCTGTGTTTTTTCTCTTTTAATTCCACTTCAGTTGCAGCTCCGACCTTTATTACCGCTACTCCGCCGGTAAGCTTTGCCAGTCTTTCCTGTAATTTTTCTTTATCAAAGTCTGAATCACTCTGTTCTATTTCATTCTTAATCTGCCTGATTCTTCCTTTTATTGAATTTAACGAACCCTTACCTTCAACAATTGTCGTATTTTCCTTATC
>JAYEJA010000017.1:0-5193 GCA_034660395.1 Actinomycetota bacterium | reverse complement strand
TCAGAGAAAATAATTCAGGAACTTAAGAGAGTAAAAATTTCCGAGAAGATAAAACCTGGAATGCAGATAGGAATAACTGTAGGTAGCAGAGGGATTGATAATTTAGATTTAATTATCAAGACAGTTATTCAAGAAGTGAAAAAATATGGTGGCTCTCCTTTAATTATTTCTGCAATGGGTTCTCATGGTGGAGCTACAGTAGAAGGTCAGCTTTCAATATTGGCAAGTTATGGAATTACCGAAGAAAAAATGGGTGTTCCCGTTAGGGCGACTGATGAGGTTATCGAATTAGGTAAATTAGAAAATGGTTTACCAATTTATTTTAATAAAATAGCTAATTCTTTAGATGGCTTAATTATTGTCAACCGAGTAAAGGTACATACCAGTTTTAAATCAGATATTGAAAGCGGATTGTGTAAGATGTTGGCAGTTGGTTTAGGAGGGCATAAAGGGGCAACCTTGGTGCATTCTCTGGGAGTAAAGGGATTATCTGATTATATGGTGAGGTTTGCTGAAGTTATTATACAAAAAGCTCCTATTCTATGTGGAATTGGAATTTTAGAGAATGGCTATGAAAAAACTTATAAACTTAAGGCAGCCAATCCTGAAGATTTTAAAAAAGTAGATAGAAAACTGCTAAAAGAGTGCAAAAGAATCTTGCCCCGATTACCTGTTTCAGATATTGATTTGCTTATAATTGAGCAGATTGGAAAAAATATTAGCGGAACAGGTATGGACACTAATGTAATAGGTGGTATTACCGAATTTCCTAAAGGTACTTTTTTGCCTCCTAAAATTAAGGAGATAATGTTACTTGACTTGACTACAGAGAGTCATGGCAATGCACATGGGGTTGGCTTGGCTACTGCCATTACACGAAGATTATATGACAAAATAGACTTTAAAGCTACCTACACCAATTCTATTGCCAGCGGGTTTCTCTATAAATCGCGTATCCCTATGATTTTTTCTACTGAGGAAAAGGCTTATAAGACATGTCTGAGTGTTTTAGGAAATCTTCCGGGAACAAAATCCAGAATTATAATTATTAAAAATACTTTAAAGTTAGATGAGATGTATGTTTCTGAACCCATTTGGGGAGAGATAAAAGAGCGAAAAAATATTTTACCTTTAGGTGATTGGGAAGAATTAAAGTTTGATAATGAAGGGAAATTAAATTTAAAAATATAAATTAACTAACGATAAATTTTTATCTGATTATTTTAACCCACATTAAAATTACTTCACAAGAATTAGTTTGAGAAAAAATATTACTGAAAAGGGAGGTGATTAACCTTTATAATAATGTAAGTAGTGATATAGTTTTTAAAAATATATTAAAATTTAGGAGGAAAAAACAATGAAAAAGTTAAGTTATTTAATTTGTATTATGTTTTTGATAGTAATGTTATTAAATGCTTTTTCTGTAGCTTCCATGGCAGCTGCCAAAATCACTTACTTGTTGATTACTACAGCTACTACAGGTGGCACTTATTATCCAATTGGCGTTGGTTTATCAACACTCTGGACAGAAAAACTTAAACAAGAAGGGATTAGAGTATCAGCTCAATCTTCAGCTGGCTCCGGGGAAAACATCACTATGCTTAAAGGTAAAGAAGCAGAATTAGCTATACTCCAGGGTCTATTTGGTTCAATGGCCTGGCATGGCAAGGGTATGTACGAAGGAAAACCTTACAAAGAACTTAGATCTATTACTATGCTCTGGCCTAATACCGAACATTTTGTGCTAACCAAAGATAAAGTTGAAACAGGCAATGTAATGGATATAAAAGGAACCAGATTCTCTGTTGGTCGGGCAGGTAGTGGGACCGAACGTTCAACACTAACCATAATGGAAGGAGTAGGACTAAGCAAAGAAGATATTAGTCCAGAGTATTTAGGTTACATGGAATCAGCAGCAGCAATGAAAAATGGCAAGCTTGATGGTGCTTCCTTGGTGGCCGGTCCTCCGGTAGCAGCCGTTTCTGATTTAGCGGCGAGTCCAATCGAAATACAAATATTAGAATTTACTGATGAACAAATAGAGAGTATTGGCAAACTATATCCTATCTGGTTTAGATATGTCATCCCTGCTGGTACTTATATGGGGCAGGATAAAGACATACAAAGTATAGCCCAGCCTAACTGGTTGGGATTGAGAATGGATATAGATGAGGAAGTAGTATATCAATTAACAAAGACGATTTTTGAAAATTTAGAATATTTGGTTGGAGTTCATAAAGCTGCAAGATTTATCCAGTTGGATTCCGCACTATCTGGATTACCGGTTCCCTTACATCCAGGAGCCTTAAAATATTATCGCGAACGAGGCATAGAGATACCGGATAGTTTAATACCACCTGAAGCTAAATAAATTCATAACATATCGGGTGACTGAAATATTAAGTCACCCGATATGTTTCTTTCTATTTATCAAATTTGTTAAACTTGATGTCGTTTATGAGATAACAAAAAATTAATTAAGATAGTATGTTGATATGATTAAAAGTGTAATTTTAAGTGTTTAAATAAATAAATCAAAGGCAAGAAGGTGAGGAGATGAAAACAAAATTAAGTAGGAAGATTGAAAAAGCAGCTGATGTCCAAAGAAAATTCAAAGGGAGAACAGCATTAATAGTTTCAATAATTGCGGTTTTATTTTCTTTTTTCGAGATATGGGTAAATAGCGTTGGAATAATGCCTGGTATTTATAGGAATGCTGTTCATCTGAGTTTTTTATTAATTTTAGGTTTTCTTTTATATCCTGCATTTAAAAAATCACCAAGAGATAAATTTACAATTTTTGATATTATACTGGTAATTTTAGGTATTGCGGTTGGAATATATATTCTTTTATTTGAAGAAGAACTACATTTGGTAAGAGGGTCAGTAGCCATTACCAGAGATTATATATTTGCTTTAATTACAGTGCTATTATTATTAGAGGCAACTCGACGAGCAGTAGGGCCAACTCTTCCGGGGCTATCAATATTTTTTTTAATTTATGCTCATTTTGGTCCATATTTTCCTGGTATATTTGCCCGTCGTGGTTTGCAGTGGACTCGAATACTATATAGATTATATTTAACTGATGAGGGAATATTTGGAGTTACTTTAAATGTTTCTGCTACTTTTATCTTTATGTTTATATTATTTGGTGCCTTTTTAGAACACAGTGGGGTTTCTGGTTTTTTTAATGATTTTGCTATGGCAGTAGCAGGTAAACGTAGAGGAGGACCAGCTCAGGTAGCAGTGGTGTCAAGTAGTTTAATGGGCACCATGAGTGGAAGTGCAGTAGCCAATGTAGCCACTACCGGCGCTTTTACTATTCCTTTGATGAAAAAAATAGGTTATACCAAGAATTTTGCTGGAGCGGTAGAGGCTGCCGCTTCAACTGGCGGGATGGTTATGCCACCCATTATGGGGGCAGCTGCTTTCATAATGTCTGCCTATCTAGGCATTTCTTATGTACGAATAATGCTTGCTGGTATAATCCCTGCGCTTTTCTATTATTTAGGTATTTTTGTCAGTGTTGATTTGGAAGCCAGAAGATTAAATCTCAAAGGTTTACCAGCGGATTCCCTACCTCGATTAATTGATGTAATAAAACATGGGGGGCATTTAATAATACCAGTTATAATTGTAATTTGTACTTTAGTTGTAGGTAGAACCCCGGTCTATGCTGCCTTTACTGGAATAATTTCCACTATCATAGTCAGCTGGTTTAGAAAAGACACTCGAATGAATTTGACGAAGATTGTTTTAGCCTTAGACGTGGGTGCCAGGAAAGCGGTTCAGGTAGGTTTGGCTTGTGCTTGTTGTGGATTTATTGTGGGAGTGGCTGCTATGACTGGCATCGGTTCAGTAGTAGCCTATAATATTTTTCAACTGGCTCATGGTTCCCTACCTTTTGCTTTACTTTTAATCATGGGTGCTTCAATTATTTTAAGTATGGGGTTACCTTCGACTGCTTGTTATATTGTCGTTGCTACTGTAGCAGCACCTGCATTGATAAAAATGGAGGTTATACCCTTAGTAGCTCATTTTTTTGTCTTTTATTTCGGATGTTTATCTAATATAACTCCACCGGTAGCTTTAGCTTCCTATACCGCTGCTGGTTTATCCGGAGGAAATCCAACTCGAGTGGCCTGGAATGGACTGAAATTAGCTATCGCAGGTTTTCTGGTTCCCTTCTTATATGTATATAATCCTATGCTATTATTAGAAGGCGTAAAGGTAGCCCCTTTTACTCTATCTATAATAACCGGGGGAATAGGAGTTGTGTGTCTTGGAATTGCTGCTATGAACTATTTAGGTAGGAAACTATTTATTTATGAGAGAATTATGATATTTGCAGGAGCAGTTTTATTAGCTTTCCCTGGATTTAATAGCGATATCTGGGGAGCAAGTGCCGTTATTTTAGCCTTCATTTTATATTATCTTAGGAATAAAAAATTGGTCAAGAGTTAAGATTTAAAGATATAGAAAATAGAATAGTCTGAATAAATATTTTTACAAAAAGTAAAAAATATTTGACCTACAAGTAATTTTAATATATTATTAAAAAAATAAAAGTGACCCTTTTAAATTGGTTCAGAGAGACTGATAAGGGGATAAAAAGGGAAAATTATATCCTCTTATTAGCCATTAATAAGAGGGTTTTTTTATTATATAAAATAAAATATGACTTCCTTTAACATCAGTCCAGTGAGGCTGGTAAGGAAAAATCATTACCTCCTTATCAACCAAAATGGGTTGTAAGGGGGTTTTTATTTAAATATATGGTAGGTAGAAGAGGGGGTGTAAAAAGTGGATATACAGGAAAAAACTGTGGTGATGGGGGAAAGTGAAATCAAGAGGACTCTGGTAAGAATTGCCCATGAGATAGTAGAGAAAAATAAAGGGGTAGCTAATTTAGCCCTTATTGGTATAAGGACCAGAGGAGTTTTTTTAGCCAAGAGATTAGCGCGGGAGATTTTTAAGATAGAAAAAGAAGAAATCCCGGTAGGAACCTTAGACATAACTCTCTATCGGGATGATTTGTCTTTGGTTGCCCGCCAACCTCTGGTGCTTAAAACAGAAATACCTTTTGATGTTTCTCAGAAAAAAATAGTATTGGTTGATGACGTTCTTTATACAGGAAGGACTATAAGGGCTGCCATGGATGCAATTGTAGATTTAGGGAGACCTCAG
>JAYEJA010000016.1:0-5200 GCA_034660395.1 Actinomycetota bacterium | reverse complement strand
ATAGCTTTTGTTCACTCATATTAAAAGAAGAATAATGTCTAGTGTTAAGAAAGAAATTTTGAATTTTCTTTTTCGTCTCTGACCTTGTAGTTGGGATTAATGAAGAACCTGCAATCACAGCCACCTTGTCGCCTAATTTATAGCCTGCATATCCAAACCCCCGATACAATAAAGCTGTACCTCTTTCATAATCTTCGAGAGACATTCTGTACTTCAGTGGTTCCCCGGTTGATCCACCTGTAGAACCATTTACATATCTATACTTACCTATATTTCTGGGAATAAAATCTTGCCAATTCTTCTTAATAATCATTTTAGTCAGAATTGGGAGCCTTTCTAAATCCTTTATTACATTTATATCATTTGGTTTTAGTCCAAGTTTTTCAAACAATTTTGTATAATAAGGAACATTCTCATAAGCAAAATGTATTATTTTTTTTAATTGTTCTTCTTGCATTGCCTTTAGATCTTCATAGGACAGAAACTGTGTCCTTAGAAATTCATTGTAGTACCTTATTACTTCAGGGCGCTTTAAAAGATAGCCCAAGGTGAATAAGTTTCTATGCATTGCTTAATCTCCTGGTTAACTCACCGAGTCTTTCTACAACTTCTCTTTGCCTTCCTTCTTCTATCTCCGGATACATTGGCAGACTCAATACTTCTTTGCTTGCTTTTTCACTTTCCGGGAAATCACCTTTTTTATAGCCTAAATCTGCAAAGCATTTCTGCAAATGCAAAGGAAGCGGATAATAGACGCTTGTGCCTATGCTTTGCTCCTTTAGATAATTTCTTACATCATCTCTTTTTCTATCTTTTATTCTAACAGTATATTGATGATACGTGTGGTAATTGCCTCGTGCTTCAAAAGGAGTGATAACCTTATCGGATAAACTTTCCTTGAATAACTTATTGTATAAATTTGCTTTTTCTCTCTTTTGTTCAATCCATTTGGATAAATAATTAAATTTTACATTAAGTATTGCTGCCTGGATTTCATCTAAACGGCTGTTTAAACCTACAACTGAATGATAATACTTTGGTTTTGAACCGTGCACTCGTAACAACCTAATTTTCTCTGCTAACTCACCATTATTTGTTACAACCATTCCTCCATCGCCATATGCACCAAGATTCTTTGTAGGGAAAAAACTAAAACATCCTAAATCACCTAACGAACCGGACTGCTTTCCTTTGTAGGTAGACCCAAGTGATTGCGCCGCATCTTCAATAACCCTTAAATTATATTTCTCGGCAAGTTCAAGTATTGGATCCATATCTACGCATTGTCCGTAGAGGTGCACTGGCATTATTGCTTTTATCTTGGAATTGTAAGATTTCTTTAATAAATCTTCCAGTTTGTTTGGATCAATGTTATAAATTCTTGGATCAATATCTACGAAAACAGGTTTTGCGTAGAGGCGTGCAATGCTTCCCGCAGTTGCAAAAAATGTAAAAGGTGTAGTAATCACTTCATCTCCTGGTTTAATGCCTATTGCCATAAGAGAGATGAGTAACGCATCTGTTCCTGAAGCAACACCTATTGCATGCTTTACGCCCAGGTATTCGGCAATCTCCTTCTCGAAGGCCTCGACCTCTGGCCCCAGAATAAACCGTCCGGACTCCAGCACCCGGCGGACGGCAGCGTCGATCTCCGGCTTGATCGATTGGTATTGGCATTTGAGATCGAGAATGGGAATGTTCACCATTTTATCTCCCCTTCCGGGCTGGATTTAGCCATACGTAGCAGATATTCCGGTAGCTTTTTCAGTACTATTTTTTCTAAATCAGCGGGCATCTTACTGTTGTATGAAGAAGTAGTGTAATCAACTCGGATGCCCTCACCCTTCAGAGCCTTTTCAATCGCGGGCTTAAGCATATCTAATTGGGTTTCGTACAATCTCTCAGATAAACCCAACAGTGTGTCGTCCGGATACAGAGGTATGCATTGTTTGATCAGTATATTTCCCGCATCAATACGCTCATCAATCAGATGAGCTGTTACACCCAAAGATATATCGCGATAAATAGACCACAGCATGGCGTCTAATCCTCGGGCTTCGGGTATCAACCCCGGATGAAAATTAATGATATCTCTCTTAAAAGCATCGATAATAGGTTTCTTAAGAATTCTCGCACCTGCAATAATGCCCAGGTCAATACCAGATGTGCGCACAAGTTCAACAGCCTGGGGACTGTTATGGGAAAACACGTGATAGCGAGCTCCAATCCGTTCGGCCACCAACTTAGGGTCTAAGAGGGCAGAGTGGCGCAACTTCGTTCGAATAGATGGAGGGGGTATTTTCAACTTAACCGGATCACTTGCAATAACCAGCTCGATTCTGTATCCCTCGAGGAACAGCCTAACGAGAAAATCCTGAGTTTTTTTGTGAGGGAAATTATAGCAAAGTACTGCAATTCTAGCTTTTCCTAAATATTTTCCCCTCATAATATCCCTATGCTTAAGTTTGTTGCTTTAATACTCTTATGAATTACAACATTATGTCCTATATGGCAACCTTCATCAATGAATACCCCATCTTCCACAACAACATTTTTACCTATAAATTTAGGAGAAATTATTTTTGCTTTATTGCTTATGCTCATTATTCATCCTCCTATATCAATCTCCCTTTTTTCTTCAATAGATTTTCTCATTGCAAACGCAACAGCAAACGAGTGATACGCATCGTTTACATCAATTATGGTATTCTTACCGTTTTTGATTTTATCATAAACTTCCTCATATACAAGTTTATGTCCGTAACCAGAAAGGGTGGGTTGCTTTAGTTCCTGCAAGTCCTCTTTAAAATCTTTACTTGTAAGTTGCTCAAATGCACCTGTGCCTATCAAAATCCTGCCTTTATTCCCTATAAATTCAAACAAATCTCCAAAGTTCTTAGGATAAGAAGAAATTGTTAGCATTATATTCCCTATACCCTTTTCCGTTTCAAAAACTGCAGCAACTGTGTCTTCTGTTTCTATATCCTGCCTTACAACCTGCCCGCCGTATGTAAAAACTTTTCTGATAGGTCCAGATATCCACTCAACCAAATCAATGTTATGTGCTGATTGATTTAGAATAAGTCCTCCGTCCAGCGTTTTTTTACCGTGCCAGGAAATAGCAAAATAATTATCATCTCTATACCAAACTTGCTGAAGAGACGTTAAGAAAATGTTGCCAATCTTTCCGGCATCAACTGTTTCTTTTGCCCTTTTAAATATCTTGAACAGTCTTTTCTGAAGAACAACTCCCAAAAAAACGTTTTCCCTTTTTGCAATTTGAATTAATTCATTAACTTCGCTGATATTTAAAGCAATAGGCTTTTCAACTAGAACATTTTTATGAGATAACAGGACTTTTTTGACAATATCGTAATGAAAACCATCAGGGACAGTAACAGAAATAAGATCTAATTTAGTATTGCTCAGCAGTTCCTCTAATTTTGGTTTTTCATTTATTCCAAACTTTTTGGATATACTCTCTGCTCTTTTTTCATCTAAATCATAGACGGCAGATACCTCAAATTTATCTTTTAAGGAAGAAAGTGCATTTAAATGAGCTTCTGCAATTCTTCCACATCCTACAATTCCTACTTTAAGCACTTCCATCTCCTAATTTAAATAACTTGCTACTATGTTGTTTAATTGCATCTCTTGTGTCCACTATAATATTAGAATTTTTGAAAACAAATTTATAATCTACTGGGGAATGCGCAGTCAAAATTAGCGTACAGTCTGAATTATCTAATGCTTCTTTTGAAAGGGAAGGCAATGATTTAAATATTTTGCCATCGATGTTAATTTCGGGGACAAAAGTGTCGTAATACAAAACATTGGCTCCCCATTTTATTAATTTAGATATCAGCTTTAAAGCAGGGGATTCTCGTGTATCTCCTATGTTTTTCTTGTAAGCTACGCCAATCACCAATATATTACTTCCATTAATCGCCTTTTTACAAGAGTTTAAAGCGTAAGAAACTTTGTTTATCACGTAGTCGGGCATTGCATCGTTTATCTTCCCGGCAAGCTCGATAAATGAAATATCCACATTGTATTCTTTTGCTTTCCATAAAAGGTAAAATGGATCAATTGGAATACAATGGCCGCCTATCCCAGGACCCGGGTAAAATGGCATAAAACCATAGGGCTTGGTTTTTGCAGCTTCTATTACTTCCCATATATTAATATTTATTTTCTCTGAAAGCATAGCAAGCTCATCAACAAGAGCAACATTTACCAACCTAAATATATTTTCAAGCAGCTTTGTCATTTCGGCGGCCCTCGGCGAAGATACCTTAAACACTTCAGGAACGATTAATTTATACAGTTCTGAAGCTATATCAGTGGATTTTTGATTTATTCCGCCGACGACTTTGGGGATATCTCCAGTGTGATACTCTGCATTCCCAGGGTCTACTCTTTCTGGCGAAAATGCTAAATAAAAATCATCTCCCGGCTTTAGGCCACTTGCAGAAAGAATTGGGAGGACTACTTCCTCTGTAGTGCCTGGATAAGTTGTGCTTTCAAGAATCACGAGCCCTCCTTTATGGAGGAAAGGAACAATTTGCTTTGAAACAGAGACAATATATGAAATATTAGGGGCTTTGTTTTTGGTAAGCGGCGTAGGAACACAAATAATGATTGCATCAACGTCCTTTAGTACATCAAACTTTTGGAATGCTTTCAGTTTGCCCTTCTTAACTACATTAGTTAAGGCTTTATCTGTTATATCCCCTATATAAGATTTGCCCTTATTTACCGCGCTAACTCTTTTAGGATTCCTTTCAATTCCAACAACTTCTACCTCTTTTTTGGCAAATTCCACGGCAAGAGGTAACCCAACATAGCCAAGACCTATTATTGCAATTTTTGAGAAATTATTTTTCTTCATCATTCATTCCTCCTGCTAAAATTATGCCTTTCATAAATTTACCTTCTTCCTTAAATAAATTTTTAAAAGTAAACTTCCTTTATTTTATAACAAAGTGCTTTATTGTCAAAACGCCACATTTGAGGGACACATTTCCCTCGATGCCCCTTTTAAAAGGAAAAGAATAAAGGAGGAGATTGCCACAGGGCAAAAAACTGCCCTTCGCAATGACTGGTTTTTTCTGTTGCTACGCTCCATCAAGAATGACAAAGAAAAGACAAAAGAGGAGATTGCCGCGTCGTGCTATACTTACTTGACGTAATGCATGCC
>JAYEJA010000015.1:0-5311 GCA_034660395.1 Actinomycetota bacterium | reverse complement strand
AACTTCCTTTAAGTGCTCCTTGAGATAATTTATTCTCTTATTATCTCTTACTTCCCTGCTTTTTAACAGTTTATCATTAAACGCAGCACCATTTTCGGTAATATAAACAGGTATCTTAGTGTATTCCCCGCGCAATCTTAATATAAGGTCATATAATGCTTCCGGTACTATCTCCCAGTCCATTTCTGTCTTTGGACGACTGCCATGGATTATTTCAAATCCCAGTTCCGCGTCACCACAATATTTAACCAGTTCCCGGTTGTAATAATTAACTCCCAGAAAATCAATCTCCGTAGAAATTTTTTTTAAATCGCCCTTTTCTATAAAATTAAAATTATCTGTATGCTCCTTATATATTTCTTTCATATCCTCAGGATATTTTGCCTTAAACAAAGGGTCCAGAAACCACCTGTTAAGATAACCGTCTCTTCTTTTTGCTGCTTCTGCATCCCCCTCTGATTCAGTCGCAGGATAAACTGGAATTAAATTAAGGGTAATACCGATCTTCCCATTTTTAAAATTAAATTTCCTGAACGCCTCAACTGCATTACCGTGTGACAATAAAATATGGTGCGCTGCCGCATTTGCTTCACTTAAACTGTTGTGCCCGGGGGCATGGTTTCCTTCATAATAGCTAAAAAATGATGAACATAACGGCTCATTATGGGTTATCCATAAACTGACCGAGTCACCAAGCTCTTTAAACACCCTGGTGGCATATTCTTCAAACCACTTTACCGAATCCCTGTTTAACCATCCTCCCATATTATATGCCCACATAGGCATATCCCAGTGATAAAGAGTAACCACCGGCTTAATATTTCTTTGAGTAAGCTCGCTTATTAGATTCTTATAAAACTGCATTCCTTCAGGATTATATTTTCCTTTTTCAGGGAATATTCTTGGCCATGAAATTGAGAACCTGTATGCATCAAGCCCTATCCCTTCCATTAATCCTACATCTTCCTTATATCTATGGTAATGGTCGCAGGCGACATCACCGGAATCCCCCCTGTATGTTTTACCCTGAGTCTTTGAAAAGACATCCCATATAGAAGGAGTCCTGCCGTCTTCGCGGACAGCTCCTTCTATCTGGTATGATGATGTTGCAGCACCAAATAAAAATCCATTACCAAATTTTAGTTTCATTTTTCCTGCTTACTATTTACTGAATATATATAATAATAACTTTAAAATTCTTTAATTAACAATAAAAAAATTAGGATACTAAGACAATTGTTATTGTTATTCCTTAATCACCCAGAATTACATCAACTTCTACCTTCTTATCTTTACTGCTAAACGGGACCAGGTTACCATTTACCAGTTTATTATTTATGGTTATACTTTTAACCCCATGGCTGACACCTTTCGGATTTTTTACAGTAATAATATATTCTATACCTCTGAATAAACGGATTACTTTATATCTCTTCCATTCTCTCGGGATACATGGATCTATTACCAATCCCCTGTAATCCGGCTTAATGCCCAGAATCCCCTGAGAAATATTAATAAAAGACCATGCAGCTGCTCCGGTAAGCCAGGAATTTTTTGCTTCACCGAATGCTGGCGAATCAGGCCCTGCTATCATCTGGGCATAGCAGTATGGTTCACACCTGTAAGTTTCAATGTTTTCTTCTTTAGTGCTGGGGCAAATACGCATATAATAATCAAAGGCCTTGTCTCCATTGCCCAGCATAGTCTCGGCTATTGATAACCATGGATTATTATGACAGAATATTCCGCCATTTTCCTTATATCCTGGAGGATAAGAAGATATTTCACCCAGATTAAGGTAATACTGAGAATATGGAGGTTGGTGCAGGACCATCCCGTGCTGGGTCGCAAGGAATTTTTCGACACTATTAAGGGCCTTTTTAGCCATACTGTTTTCAAGGCCCACACCGCCCATAACACACAGCGCCTGCGGAACTATGAATATCTTTCCCTCTCTACATTCTTTTGAACCCACTTTATTCCCATAATAATCATAAGCCCTTATAAACCAATCACCATCCCATCCATGCTTCTCTACAGCTATTTTCATTTCCTTATAGCTCTCCCTGATATTGATTACTTCTCTTTCCTTATTTACCTGTTCAAGTAGTTTAATTAATCCACTGCAGGCATAAAGAAAAAGACCTGCTATCATTATAGACTTTGCAACACCTCCCTGTTTATCACTATGATTCTGAAAATTCTCTTCGGGATTCGTTGAAAAACAATTCAGATTAAGACAATCATTCCAATCAGCATGACCTATAAGAGGAAGCCCGTGCGGGCCCCTGTTTTTTAAAGAATACCTCACAGAAAGCAAAAGATGGTCAAGAAGAGTAGCTTTACTGCCAGGCACATCAGGATTTCCGGTTATTTCTTCTAGAATCGAGTAGTCTGCTGTTTCTTTTATATAAGCACATGTGGATATAATAAGTCATAAAGGGTCGTCATTAAATCCGCTGCCTATAGCTTTATTGCCTTTTTTGGTAAGCGGTTGATATTGATGAAAGCAGCTTCCATCAGATAGCTGCATACCTGCAACATCAAGAATCCTCTGACGGGACTTTTCCGGAACCATATGGACAAAGCCGAGCAGATCCTGGTTTGAATCTCTGAATCCTATGCCACGATTGATACCTGATTCAAAAAAAGATGCGGAACGGGATAAATTGAAATTGACCATGCACTGGTACTGGTTCCATATATCTACCATTCTCATCACATGCTTATTATCTATTTCTACCCTGTATCTTCCAAGTAAATTATCCCAGTAGTCTCTTAATTTATCAAATTCATTTCTAACTGCTGGGGGTCTTTTAAATTTTTCAATGGTAGCATAAAATGACTCTTTATTTATTACACCGGGTGCAGAAAATTTTTCTTCTTCCTTATTTTTCATATAACCAAGGGTAAAATATAATTTTTTTTCTTCTCCGGGTTTTAAAATTATATTAACCTGATGAGCACCCACAGGATACCATCCACTTACTATTGAACCGGTACACTTTCCTTCTTTAACTGCAATCGGATTGTTAAATCCGTTATAAATGCCAATAAAAGCATCACGGCTGGTATCAAATCCATTTATCTCCCGGCTGCAATTAAAATATACATAATGATTTCTTCGCTCACGATATTCAGTTTTATGGAAAATAGTGCTGCCCTCTACTTCGACTTCTGCAGTATTAAGATTGCGTTGAAAGTTCGTAATATCATCCATTGCATCCCATAAGCAGAATTCTACAAATGAAAAAAGTACGAAATCCCTGGCTTCGTTAGAATTATTTTTAATCCAGACATCCCATATTTCCATGTCTTCCCCGAGGGGCACAAAATATGTCACTTCTGTTTCTATTTTGTTTTTCTGACCTTTTATTTTAGTATATCCCAGACCATGTCTGCAGCTATAATCATCCAGAGAAGTAAGAGATGGTTTCCATCCAGGGTTCCATATTGTATTTCCTTCTTTTATATAAATATATCTCCCCCCTGTATCTACCGGAACATTGTTATGTCTATATCTTGTTATACGCCTTAGTTTTGCATCTTTATAAAAGCTGTAACCCCCCGCTGTATTTGAAATAATACCAAAATAATTCTCACAACCAATATAATTTATCCATGACAATGGAGTATCCGGCTTATTAATGACATATTCTTTTCTTTTATCATCAAAATAGCCATATTCATTCATAAATAAATTCCTCTTTGTGGCATATTTTTATTATTTTTTTAGAATAAATTTTTATAAGAATTCTTATAACATTTATTTCATTTTTTTTATTGCTTATTCAAACTTACCCTATCCACTTTTTTTTAAGACTTTAAAAATTACAACCCGTCTTTACTAAATATCTATAATGATACCATAAAATGAACACGCGTTTAAGCATTTTTAAAAAAATATTAAAAAAAATTCTACAATTATTATAATCAATTTTATTAACATTAATTACCTAAAAATTTAATTATTTAAAGCAAATTATACTATTCCAGCTTTCTTGTTGACTCTCTTATAATCAATTCAGCAGGTATAGTGTAGTATTCAGTCGAATTAACATCGTTCTCTATATAATTTACCAGTTTCCCTGTAGCTATAAAAGCCATTTCAAAAATGGAACTCCTTATAGTTGTTAACGCAGGTGATATATAACTCGCACTTCTTACATCATCATATCCTACAATTGAGATATCTTCTGGAATTCTCAAACCCATCTTCTTTATGGCTTTCATAGCCCCTATTGCCATCGAATCATTGGAGGAAAAAATCGCAGTTATTTTATTATTTCCTTTAAGAAGTTCTTCCGCACTTTTAAAACCTCCATCTTCATTAAAATCTCCATATGCCATGTATCCCTCTTTAATTTTAAGTTTCGCATCTTCCATAGCTTTTATATACCCTTCAAGTCTTTTAAAACCAGAATATTTATTCATATCTCCACAAATATGAGCTATTTCTTTATGCCCATAATCTATTAAATGCTTTGCAGCTTTATATGCGCCATTAAAATTATCAGAATTAACAATAATATAATTGACTCCAACATTCTTTTCATTTTTCTCCTGATCTATAATCGTTATCTTATACCCTTTTTTTATGAGTTTAAAAATTTTGGGTGAGTCATTGTTCGCTCCAATAAAAATCCCACCGGATAATATCCTGCTGCTAAAAAGATCCCTTATTTTATCAAAATCATTATTATTATTTATGATTAAAACCAGCACATTGTATCCAAGTTTATCAGCGTAATCAATTATTGCCGCTTCAAATGGAGACGTATATACATTTTGGAATACCCTGAATTTCCTATTACGGGCTTTTATATTTGTTAAAAAAACTCCTATAATTTTACTATTTTTACCCGCAAGAGCTCTTGCGGGGGCATGTGGAATATATCCATATTTCTTTATTACTTTATTAACCTTTTCCTTTGTTTTAGGTGTAACATTGGAGTAATTATTAATTACCCTGGATACAGTACTCCTGGAAACGCCTGCTAATTTAGCTATTTCTTTGCTATACATATTTATTTATCACCTTTTTACCACCAGGAATTTTCCCCATAAAAAAATATTAGACTATATCTATAAAATTTCGAATAAAGCTACTTCTAACCCTGTTTAATCTTAACTTGTTTAACTACTTTAGCTAATATTATACCAATTATAGTAATGAAACCGTGTTTATATTTTATAATTATTATCTCCCGTGAGCAACCTATACAATATTTATATTATTCTGTTTTAATTGCAGTATAAACCAGTACCGAATTAAGAGTAATACCAATTTATTTTAAACATTACTGCCATA
>JAYEJA010000014.1:0-5425 GCA_034660395.1 Actinomycetota bacterium | reverse complement strand
TACTTAATTTTGAGTCATTCATAGTTATCACCATAATATAGCTATTATGACTCTTACCTTTAGCCTGTCAAACTTTCATCTGTCAGAGACTTATTTCAGGCTCATCTTCAGATTAGAAAATACTGAGTATTTACCTACATTGAGGCTTGTTCCACCACTCAACTCAATGGCATCTATACCAGCAGATTCCAACATTTCAGATACTTGTAACATCTCACTCTGATTAAATCCACCTTCTATAAAATCGTCTGAATTTAATTTTATAATAACAGTAAATTGTTTTCCTAATGTAAACCTGATAGCACTAAGAATTTCTAAAATGAGACGAGTCCGATTTTCCAAGCTTCCACCATATTTATCCTTTCTTTTATTAAAAAACGGAGATAAAAATTGGCTAAGCAGGTATCCATGAGCGGCATGAATCTGAACCCCATCAAAACCTGCGTTTTTTGCTCTAACCGCAGCATTTTTAAAATCTTCAATGATTTGAAAAATCTCACTTATAGTTATTTCTCTGCAACTTAAGCAGTCTTTAATCTCTATTGAAGAAGGTCCGAAAGGTTTGCTTTTAACTAATTGAATTGGAGCCTGACATCCTGCATGAGTAATTTGCAAAATAATCTTACTTCCTTCATTGTGAACTTTTTCAACCATTTTTTTATAACTAGCAATAAGCCGGTCATCATAGATTCCTAATTGCCTAATGCCTGCCTGCCCTGTTGGATTAACATATGCATGGCTGCTGATAATCAACCCTACCTGTCCTTTTGCTATCTCCACCATTAAATCAGCCAATTTTTCGCTGCAGGAACCATCCGAATTTGCCAAACCTTCCCAGGTCGCACTACGGACAAATCTGTTTTTCAATTCCATTTGGTTAATTTTTGTTATTTCAAATAATTTTTTCATATCTTATTAATTCCCCATTTTCAAAAAAATTTAGGTTAAATTTTCTATTACTATCGCATCTCCTTGGCCACCGCTTATACAAAGAGCTGATAACCCATATTTTTTGTGACTTTTTATCAACCCATACATCAAAGTTACAAATATTCTTGCTCCGGTAGCGCCTACTGGATGCCCTAAAGCAATTCCATTACCATAAATATTTAACTTATCTTCAATATTATTCTTTTCCCAATCCCAGCCCAACATATTAATATCGCCTAATATTTGAGAAGAAAATGCCTCATTTATCTCAATAAGTCCCAAATCATCAACAGTTAAATTAGCTTCTTTCAGTGATTTTTTTATAGCTCCCACCGGGCCTAGACCCATAAGTTTAGGATCGTATGCGCTTGAAGCATATGATACTATACGAGCAATTGGTTTCAGATTAAGCTCTTTAATTTTCTCGCTTGAAGCAACAATAATTCCCGCTGCAGCATCATTGATTCCACAAGTATTTCCTGCAGTTACTTTCCCATCTTTTTTATATAATGGAGGTAATTTGGCCAATTTCTCCATAGTCATTCCGAATCTTGGATGTTCATCTGTGTCAAAAATAATTTTTTCTTTTTTCTTTTTCACTTCAACAGGAATAATCTCATCTTTAAATTGACCGCTTTTAATAGCTTTTTCTGCTAAATTTTGGCTTCTTAATGCATATTTGTCGAGTTGCTCTCTAGTGAAACTAAATTTATCAACCAATCCTTCAGCTGTTTTCCCCATTAAGCAATCTGCCAAAGGACAAAAGATGCCATCCTTATACTGACTATCTACTAATACATTATCTCCAAGTCTATAACCCCATCGAGCGTCCATTAGCAAATAAGGAATATTGCTCATGCTTTCGGTTCCTCCCACTAAAACTACATCGCAATCCCCTGCTTTTATAGATTGTGCAGCTAAAGAGATAGCCTTCAAACTGGAACCACATGCTTTATTTATTGTATAAGAAGGAACATACTCTGGAATACCAGAAAAAAATGCAATTTGGCGAGCTAAATTAGGTCCATTACCAGCTTGTCTGGCATTACCAAAAATTACTTCATCTATCTGGTCATAATTTATTTTTGCTCTTTTTATTATCTCCTTTGTTATAATAATTCCAAGCTCCCTGGCACTAATATCTTTTAAACTTCCTCCAAATCTACCTACAGGAGTTCTTGCTCCTGCAATTATAAATACTTCCTTTTCTGCCGTCATTTAAATTCCTCTTTTCTATCTATAATTTAATTTTCCTTATCTTTCTAATCATATATTATATATGATGATTCAACCTTTATATTTACAATGCTTTTTCATAAAGCTCTATAATGTCCTTAAGGCAAGACTTCCTTGGATTTTTTGGAAATGTTCCAACATCATTTACTGCCTTTTGAGCTAATTCTTTTATAATGTCCTTTTTAACACCTAATTCTCTTAAATGTTCGGGAATCCCGATTAGAGCATTTAGATTTTTTACAGCTTTTACAGCTTTTTTAGCAGCCTCAAACAAAGGAAGTCCTTGAGTGTTTTCTCCAAGAGCTTCGGCAATATCACGAAACTTTTCAGGCTTGGATATCAAATTATATTCCATTACATATGGAAGCATGAGGGAATTAGATACTCCATGACTTAAATGTACTACTCCTCCAAGCGCGTGAGCAGTGGAATGAACTATACCAAGCCCAACCGCTGAAAATGCCATACCCGCCATCGTACTTGCTAAAAGCATATTATTTCTTGCTTCAATATTTTCACCATTTGCTACTGCCTTACATATATTTTTTCCAATTATTTTAATCGCTCCAATTGCCAGGGAATCAGCTATTGGGTGAGCATTTATCGTTACATAAGCTTCAATAGCATGAGTTAAGGCATCCATTCCTGTTTCCGCAGTTAGTTTAGAGGGCATAGATATTGTGAGTTCAGGATCTACTATTGCAATTTTGGGAGAAAGCAGTGGATGAGAAACCGCAATTTTTCTTGAATTTTCAGTATCTGTCAAAACAGCAAAAGGAGTAACTTCGCTTCCGGTACCTGCTGTTGTTGGAATTGCAATAATAGGTAATGGGCAATTTTTAACCGTTCGATTACCTATGCGAGAATAATCTAGAATATGACCCTCGTTTACCGCTCTAAGCGCAATACCCTTTGCTGTATCCATCGAACTTCCGCCACCAATTGTTATGATATAATTGCAATTTGTCTTTTTTGCCAATTTTGCTCCTGTTTCCACTGAAGCAGTTGATGGATTGGGCTCAAAGTCAGAAAAGATTTCATAATCTATATTTGAGTTTTCAAGACCATCGGTAATATAACCTTTTTTAACTAAGTATGGGTCTGCTACAATAAATATTTTATCATTGTCTCTAATATTACATTCTTGAATTATCTGCTTCGCCTTACCTGAACCAAAAAGAATTTTTGTTGGCATAAAGTAGTTGAAATTTCTATCTGTTAACATTAAAATAACCTCCCATTATTAAAAATCATAGATTTTTTTAATTTCATTTTCATCCACATCAAAAACATAACCATCCGGTTTAATTTTTTCTTCTCTAAAAAATTCCGGCAACCTATCTTGCGCTTCAGTTATTCCTGCTGCCCTGTTGAATGCTCTTTCTATCTTTAAAGTTTCTTTTGCTAGCATTATCATATCTTCCCCTGTCACATTATACCCATATCTATTGTTAACAAATTTTGCAAACAAATTCATATTTTTTAAATTTGTACCTACAAAATAACAAAAACCTAGAGAATCACATACTGTCGTCAATACTTGAAAATCGCTTGAAAGGGCTACCTGTATTTTATTTCCTTCATAATGTTTTATCTTGCTGCCATCTTTTGTTTCTTCTCTATATCCTCCTCTTCCGGGAAAACATATGCCCGCAGTATGGTCTGCTCCCATAGGTGAAGTCATAAAAGTAACTCCTGTACCTTTAAATACTCTTGGATCATAACCTGACAATGCTTGCCCTTTTACTACCGGTACTCTCGTGACTCCAAAAACTTTTCCAGTAATTTTTGCTCCACTAGCTATTATCCTTCCCAAGGGTGCAAGTTTTTTAATTTCATCCAAAAGACCAAAAACTCCTTTTTTATCACCAAATTCTATAAAGCCTGATTCCATTAATACCCCTATAGCAGCTCCTGTATCTATAGTATCTATTCCGAAATTATCACAAAAATAATCAATCTTTGCTATTGTATCAAGATCATCTATTCCACAATTTGCTCCGATTAATGCAATTGTCTCATACTCAAGCCCTGAGGTTAGGTAATTTCCTTTTTCGTCATTATAAACATTTGAACATCTTATTATGCAACCGGGATGACATGGATGGCTAATTTTGCCTTTTCTTTCTATTATCCTTTTCCGCAATTCTTTTCCATTTATTTTTTCTGCTCCTTCAAATTGCCCAAGGCTAAAATTTCGAGTCGGTATGCCTTTAAGAGAATTTACTGCATCTACCAAACATGCTGTACCGTACTCTGTCATCGCCTTTCTCATTCCTACTACTTCTTTTGTAAAATCAGGAATTAGTTTTTTAAATTTTTGTTTATCTTTATAGTCTATAACATCTTTTTCACCATTATCTACAATAATGGCTTTTACTCTTTTCGAGCCTAATACAGCACCTAAACCACCTCTTGCAGCTTGCCTTGAGGGATCGCCCTCTATATTGGTTATTGCTATGCTTGAAGCTAATAATTTTTCTTCTCCTGCAGGACCTATGCATATTACAGAATAATTATTCCCATATTTATCCCTTAAACTTTTAGCAGTCTGGTACGTGCCCATACCTTTTAATTCGTCTGCCTGTATTATTTCTACTCCTTCAGAATTAATTTTTACTATATATAATTTATCCTTTAGTGCCATTCCTTCAATTATTATACCTTTGTATCCTAATTTTGCTATCTTTTGAGAGGGAGTTCCTCCTGAGTTTGATTCTTTGATACCTCCGGTTAAAGGACTCTTGCCTCCTATTGATAACCTCCCCGAACAGGGAGCAATTGTTCCAGTTAACAAACCCGGCGCAATAACAATTTTATTATATTTTCTCAAGGGGTCACATGCAGGATCTACCTCATCTTTTATTATCTTTGATGTTAGTGCCCTACCGCCTAAATATCTATACTCTTCTTTTGCTGTCTCTTCTGAAAATGTTAGATTAGACATATTTATTCGAAGAATTTTTTTCATAGATTATGCCTCCGTATATTATAATTAAATATTTTTAAATTGACTTAAGCTAATCAAAAGACTAATAATATAAATACGCTATTTCATTAATAGATTGGGTAGCCAGGTAATAATTTGGGGAAATAAAATACAGAGCCCTACTCCTATTACCTGCAGAATAATAAAGGGAATTGCCCCCTTGTAAATATGGTTTAAGGTAACTCCTCCAGGAGCTATCGCCTTAATATAATAAAGGGAATAAGCAAAGGGTGGAGTTAAAAATGATGTCTGCATTATCAGCATGACAAG
>JAYEJA010000013.1:0-5555 GCA_034660395.1 Actinomycetota bacterium | reverse complement strand
TTTGTAAATGTTCTTCTTATTCTCATCTGATGAGACCTCCTATCTCTTTAGTCTTATCAGTCTCATCAGTTATTCTAACTTAACTACTTTTAGTTAACAACGTGTCTAACCCAATGGGGTCACTCCACTTTCTTATTTAATAAGTAATTAAATGTTATTTTTTACAATAAGTATTAATTTTTAAGAAGTATTAACTATATGCCGCTGCTGCCGAATCCGCCTTCGCCTCTTTCAGTTTCATCAAGATTATCAACTAAATTAATGTTTACCTTCTCAACTTTTTCAATGACAAGCTGGCATATTTTGTTGCCTTTTTTTATATGAAAACTATTTTTTTTATCAAAGTTTATTAATATTACACATATTTCGCCCCTGTATACTGAATCAATTAAACCTGGCGAATTAACTATACCTATGCCGTGCTTTGAAGCAAGTCCTGAGCGGGGCTGTATAAAGCCGGCATACCCTTCCGGTATAGATACTTTAATGCCCGCAGGTATTTTCTTTCTCTCAAAAGGCCTTAAATAGCATTCAATAGAACTGTAAAGGTCAATACCTGCGTCGTTTTCATGCGCATATTCAGGTACAGGAAGTGATTTATCAACTATTTTTATTTTTAAATTAATCATTATTTAATAATTATATAAAATTAGAATGAAAAAAATATAGCAATATATATCGTAATATAGATTTTAATTATTGAAATTCTAAAATATTAGTATAGATTATACTATTCAGATTCAATTATAGGAATAATTAAGGTTGAATTTCCCGGTATATAATCACTGGATCCCAGGTTATTCATCTTTTTTATTTCACTTACAAATTTAGTTTTATTCTCTTTATCGGAATATTTGTTTGCGAATGATTCTACGCTTGTGCCGTCTTCCAGGATTACGCTTGTATATCTTACTATATTTATTCCTTCAAATTTATGTCTGTTGAAATAAAAAGCTGATAAAACAAGAAACGATACAACTATTATAAGAAGGAAAAGAAAAACTTTTTTAATTTTTATTTTTACTGTTTTCATTTTAAATTTGTTTTATTTTTAAAATTTTGATGTATTAATTAATATACAAACATCTGTTCGCTTATTATATTACTACGAACGTATGTTTGTGTCAATAGGAAAGATATTAATCTTTTAGGTCAAAATTTATATAACTTTTTTTTATTATTTGTTAGAATATTTAAAGTGTTATTTTTTGTAGTACCCTGCTAAGGCTACTACGATTATAAATATTTTAAGAGGAGGAAAAATGGCAGAAGTACATTATGATAAGGACATTGACATAAGTATCCTTGAAGGGAAAAAGATTGCCATAATTGGTTACGGAAGTCAGGGTCATGCGCATGCTCAAAACCTGAGGGATAGCGGGATGGATGTAGTAGTTGGCGAAGTTAAAGACAGCAAACCCTGGAATCTTGCAAAAGAAAAGGGCTTTAAGGTTTATACTGCCGATGAAGCGGCTAAAGCTGCCGATGTAATCATGTTTCTTGTACCTGATACATTACAAAAAGACATTTACTACAAATATATAGAACCCAACCTCAATAAAGGGAATGTACTATGTTTCGCCCATGGTTTTAATATTCATTTTAATCAGATTATTCCCCGTGAGGATATTGATGTCATAATGATTGCTCCAAAGGGTCCCGGTCACATAGTAAGAAGGATGTATGAGAAAGACAGCGGTGTTCCGGTAATTATTGCCGTTTACCAGGATTATTCAAATAAGGCAAAAGATTATTGCCTCGCTTATGCCAGAGCGATTGGCGCCGGAAGAGTTGGCATAATTACGACTACTTTTAAAGAAGAAACCGAAACGGACCTTTTTGGCGAGCAGGCAGTATTGTGCGGCGGAACCACTGAACTTGTAAGGGCAGGCTTTGATACACTCGTTGAAGCTGGATACCAGCCCGAAATAGCATATTTCGAGGTTTTAAGTGAATTAAAACTTATAGTTGATTTGATATATGAGGGCGGAATATCGTGGATGAGATACTCAATTAGCGACACGGCTGAATATGGTGATATGTTAAAAGGAAAAAAGATTATTACCGGGGAAACACGAAAAAATATGAAAAAAATTCTTTCAGACATACAGGACGGCTCTTTTGCGCGTGAGTGGATACTTGAAAATAAAGCCGGTAGGCCTGTATATAATGCCATTAAGAAAAAGGAAGAAAAACATCTTATCGAAAAGGTGGGTAGAGAGTTAAGAAAAATGATGACCTGGATAAAGAAAGAAGATGGTTAGAAGCTACAGCTTATTTTTTTAATAATTTTAAATTTTATACAGGCGAACTTATGTTTGTATTATATTAAATTTTTTGCTATAATAGTTCAAATTATAGATTTTATAAACTTATACAAATTAATATGAATAAAAAAATAGGATCCAGGCAGGAAAAAATATTAAAGTTTATTAATAAGAAAATAAAAGAATCTGGATATCCCCCATCCGTTAGAGAAATAGCAAAAGCTGTAAATCTCAGCTCTTCGGCAACAGTTCATTCTCATTTAAAAAAACTTGAAGAAAAAGGTTACCTTAAAAGGAGTCAATCCAAACCACGTGCTATTTCAGTACTCGCGCGCCAGGAAGACGAAATACCCGGAACCGGCTCTAATAATATGGTTTCTGTTCCCGTAGTCGGAAGAATAGCAGCAGGCACACCTATACTTGCAGAGGAAAATATAGAGGATTATTTTCCCCTTACATCAGATTTTATAAACGGTAAGAAAGATGTTTTTATTCTTCATGTAAGAGGTGACAGCATGGTTAATGCAGGCATATTCGACAGGGATTATATCGTTGTTAGAAAACAGGATAATGCCATAAATGGAGAAATAATAGTAGCCCTCCTCGAGGACGAAGCAACTGTTAAAAGATTCTTTAAGATGGACAAAAAAATAAAGTTGATGCCTGAAAATGATTATATGAAGCCGATGATAGTAAAAGATGTAAAGATACTTGGAAAAGTTATCGGGGTAATAAGAAAATATTTTTAGTTTATCATTTTACTGCTGCTCCTTTTTTATAAATTTTCTTCCTGTAAATATATTTTGAGAGATAAGAGCATTTTTTCAATCCTGCACGCATGTTAAAGATTACACTATTGCCGCTTTCTACCCTTTTTAAAATATTACAGTTATTATAAATATAAGATATAGTTTTATTATCGCTATAAGGTATTTTAACGGTAATATTTATATAATTTTTTTCAATTCTTTCTTTTATTCCTGAGTATAATAGAGAAAATCCGATCTTTTTAAGAGCAGATATGAACAATGCTTCTTTGTATTTAAATTTTATGTTTTTTAGCTTCTCGGAATTTACTCTATCTATTTTATTAAAAATCATTATAATCGGCTTATCTTCTGCATTAATCTCTTTTAAAACTTCTCTTACGCTTTCAATATCGCTTTCATAATCACGCTTGCTAATATCAACTACTAAAAGCAACAGATCTGCTTTCTTAACTTCTTCAAGGGTTGACTTAAACGATGCAACCAGCTGGTGCGGCAGTTTCTCAATAAAACCTACCGTATCCGAAAGTAATATTTCAGGAATAATGTTCATTTTTAGCTTTCTGGTTGTTGAATCAAGAGTTGAAAAGAGGCGATTTTTAACATAAGCATTTGAGTTTGTAGCTGAATTCAGTAGAGTTGTCTTACCGCTATTCGTATATCCTACAAGCGCTATGCTGTAAACGTTACTTTCCTCTCTTTTTTTCCTCTGTATATTTCTCTGAATTCCTATTTTACCTATTTTTTTCTCAAGCCGGCTTATCCTTTTCCTGATTTTTCTCCTGTCTACTTCAAGTTTTGTCTCACCCGGCCCTCTTGTTCCAATTCCGCCCCCTAATCTTGAAAGCTCTATTCCCTTTCCTGTCAGTCTGGGCAGCAGATAGTTCAATTGGGCCAGTTCGACCTGAAGCTTACCTTCCCTGCTGTGTGCCCTTTGCGCGAAAATATCAAGAATCAGTGCGGTTCTGTCAATGACTTTTGCATTAAGTTTATGTTGTAAATTTCTCTGCTGGGTCGGTGTTATTTCATCGTCAAAAATAACAAGTTCTATTTTTTCATTGTCAATGATAATTCTGCATTCATCAAGCTTACCTTTACCGATAAAGTATCTTGGATTTGGCTTACTATCCTTGAAATGAAGTGTATTCTTAACATCAGCGCCGGCACTTATGGCCAGGTTTTTTAATTCTTCCACGTTTTCATTTAAGTAATCATATACAGGAGGCTTTCCTTTAATATTTTTTTTGAATCTATAAAAACTGGTAAATATTAAAAGTACTTTCTCTTTAATCATATTTAATGAAATACATAATAATTTAAATTAATTTTTTAATTCACAGGATATTTCCTATTCTATCAAGTGCTTCTTTTAATCTTTCGCTGATTATGGTAAGTGAAATCCTGAAGAATCCTTCTCCGAACTTTCCAAAAGCGCTTCCCGGTGTTACAACAACATTTGCCTTTTCAAGCAGCATTTTAGAAAATGATGCGGATGTATAACCTTCAGGAACACTCGCCCACACATATATGGTAGCATTTGAGTCATAATAATCAATTCCCATGCTGTCAAGTGCTTCTTTAACCATTAATCTTCTTGCTTCGTAAATTTTGTTATTATGTTCCGTATATTTATCATAATTATTAAGAGCTTTTGCAGCAGCGTACTGGACCGCATTAAAAACTCCTGAATCAACATTTGTCTTGTATTTTCCAATACTTTTTATCATCTCCTGGTTTCCTACTGCATACCCTATTCTCCATCCCGTCATGTTGAATGTCTTGGATAGGGAATTTAATTCTATACCAGTATTTTTTGAAACATCGGCATTTAAAAAACTAATTGGCTTTTCACCGCCAATATAAATATCAGAGTATGCATTATCATGGCAGACTATTATATTATTTTTTCCTGCAAAAGAAACAATTCTGTTAAAAAAATCAATATCGCAGGTTGCCGATGTTGGATTATTGGGATAATTAAAATATAATATTTTTGCCTTATCGGCTATATTATTATCTATTGAATTTAAATCAAAAAGATAATCGTTTTCTCTCCTTAATGGAAGTGTATACGGCTCAGCTCCCGCAAAGATTGTACCAATCCTGTATACGAGATATGACGGGTCGGTTATTATTGCGTAATCTCCTGGATTTATAAAGGTATATGCTATGGTCGATATACCTTCTTTGGACCCCATGAGAGGTATTACTTCCCTATCGGGATTTAATTCCACATTGAATCTATCATAATAGAATTTTGCTACTGCTTCTTTAAAAATTTTTAAACCATAACTTGAAGGATATCTGTGATTCTCGGGGTTTGATGCCTCTTTGCATAAAACATCAACAATTCCTTCTGGAGTTGGTATATCGGGGTCTCCTATACCAAGACTTATTACATCCAGTCCCTCTTCCCTTTTTTTATTTATAATTTTATCAATTTCCGCAAAAAGATACGGCGGCAGCGACTTTAACCTATCAGACTCTTCAAAATTCATTTTATAATCCTCTTTATGATTTA
>JAYEJA010000012.1:0-5622 GCA_034660395.1 Actinomycetota bacterium | reverse complement strand
TATAAATATTTTGAAGATTTAGTTTTTAAATAATAAATTAAAAAATAAAAAGGAGGAATTAATCTTATGAAACGTAATTTATTAATTACAGTGATGGTCTTAGCTTTAATTACAGCATTTGCATCTTTTAGTTTTGCAGAAGTAAAAAACCCCGATACCATGATAGTGGCAACAATAGGGGGTCCTGAGACAATTGATCCTCACTGGAGTTATGACACTGCTAGTGGAGAGATTATTTATAACTGCTATGATAACTTAATAAACTATAAAGGGGAAAGTACTTCTGAATTTTTGCCAATGTTGTCTACTGAAGTTCCCTCAGTTGAAAATGGCTTGATTAAAGACGATGGTTTAACTTATATCTTTCCAATAAGGGAAGGGGTTAAGTTTCATAACGGAGATGTTCTTACTCCAGAAGATGTAGTTTACAGTATTAAGAGAGGTTTAGTATTTGATAGGGCTGGTGGACCGATGTGGATGCTTTTTGAACCACTTTTAGCTTGCCATAGCATAGAGGAAATAGCTACTGAAGTTGCTGGTGTTGAAAATTACAGTGATTTATTTGAAGATGGTGATACAAGAGGAGAACTTAAGTCAAATTATAAAGAGGCGATGGTAAAAGTTATTACAGATTATGTTGATAAGGTAGTTGAGGTAGATGGCAATAAAGTAATATTTCATTTAGCTCAAACCTACGGTCCTTTCTTGAATATTCTTGCTCATTCTGGTGGCTGGGCTGCAATAATTAACAAAAAATGGACTATAGAACAAGGCGGTTGGGATGGTGTGGCTGATACCTGGTGGAAATATCACGACCCTGAATGCGCGAAAGATCCTCTTTATAAAATTGAAAATGGTACTGGTCCATTTGTCTTAAAGAAATGGGTACCAGAAGAGGTAATAATACTTGAGAGATTTGACGATTATTGGCAAGGACCAGCCAAGATTAAAAATGCTCAAATAAAGAGTGTAAACGAATGGACTACCAGAAAGTTAATGTTACAAGCAGGTGATGCTGATTTAGTTTATGTTCCAATTCAATATCTAAGCGAAGTTAAAGGTTTAGAAGGAGTAAGAATTATAGAAAATCTTCCTGCTTTATCTAACGTAGTAAGCATGTGGCCTTGGACAATCAATGCAGAAGGTAATACCTATATAGGGAGTGGAAAATTAGACGGAGAAGGTATCCCACCTGATTTCTTCTCAGATGTACATGTCAGAAGAGGTTTTTCTTACCTATTCCCTTATGAAGTATTTATTACCAAGATTTGCAAAGGTCAGGCCATAAGGAATCCAGGTCCAATAATTAAGGGTATATTAGGATTTTCAGACGATCCTTCTTTATTCTACGAATTTAGCTTGTTAAAAGCTAAAGCAGAATTCGAACAAGCCTGGGATGGCCAACTCTGGGAAAAAGGTTGCAAATTTAGCATCTTCTATAATGAGGGAAACGATACACGTAAAGCTGCATGTGATATGCTTGCTACCTATGCCAATATGGTAAACCCGAAATTTAAAGTAACTTCAGTAGGCTTAACATGGTCGGCTTACTTAAAAGCATTTCTTACTGAAAAACTTCCTATCTTCACTATAGGTTGGTTAGCAGACTATCCAGATCCCCATAATTGGGCTCCAGTTTATATGGGGAGTAAAGGTGATTTCAGTTCTATGTTTGGGGAAGCTTATAGGAAATTTGCCGAGGAAAATGTTGATCCTTTACTTGAAAAAGCTTTAAGAGAAACAGATCTTGAAAAGAGGGCAGCACTTTATAAAGAGTTGACTCAAATAGCTCATGACCAAGCAATATCTCTTTATGTATATCAACCAATTGGTCATCATGTAGAGAGAACCTGGGTTCAAGGTTGGTATTATAATCCTATAAGACCTGGTGTTGATTTCTACAGCTTATCTAAAACTGAATAAGAAGGATAATTAGTATTAATTATCTGAGTATGCAACACTAATTCTGGAGTGAAGGATACTCCTTCACTCCAGAATATTTTAAGGAGATATATAAAGAATGTTATCATATATTATTAGACGATTATTATTATTACCCATAATTTTACTTGGGGTGACTTTTCTCATCTTTTGTGTATTTTCTCTGTTAAGTCCCATGGAAAGGTTAGCAACTTATGTTCGCGACCCGGCTGCCTTAAAAAGTCCTCAATCTGCAGAAAGGTTGATTGATAAATATCATTTGGATGACCCGTTCCCTTTAAGTTATATTAATTGGATAAACAGAGTAGTACATCTTGATTTAGGATGGTCACAAGCTGCTAATCAACCTGTCTGGGAGGCGATATGCCAGAGATTTCCCGCTACTTTGGAACTTGTGTTATATTCTATCATCCCTGTGATATTGGTGGGAATATGGTTAGGGGTGATATCAGCTGTCCATCATAATGATATGCTGGATCAGACTATTAGAGTGACTGCCATAATAGGATGGTCTTTGCCTACTTTTATTTTTGGTCTATTTGTTTTATTTATATTTTATGGAATATTGGGATGGTTACCCCCGGGTAGGTTAAGTGCTTGGGCTCAGGATATAGTGTATACAGGTGCTAATTTTAAAAGTTATACTCACCTGGTAACTATTGACGCTTTGTTAAATGGTAACATACCTTTATTTTTAGATGCCTTAAGACATCTTATTGCTCCTATAATTACTTTATCTTATATCTCTTGGGCTTTTTTGCTTAGAATAACCCGTTCCAGTATGTTAGAAACTCTACGGAAAGATTACGTAAGAACTGCAAGGGCTAAAGGAGTGGATGAACATACTGTAATTCACCTGCATGCACAAAAAAATGCAATGATACCGGTAATAACTATTGCGGGTATGATGATTATAGGGATGTTGGGGGGAGTAGTAATAACAGAAACCATATTTACCTATCCAGGTTTAGGTTTTTGGGCTGCATCATCAGCCCAGCAATTAGATTATGGTTCAGTTATTAGCTTTGCTTTGTTATTTGCTACCTTTATGGTATTGGGTAATTTAATAGTTGATATATCTTATGCCTTAATAGATCCACGGGTGAGATTGGAGTAAAGTAAAATGAATAGAATAATAAGAAAATTATTTAGTAACGCTTCTTCTTTAGTGGGAATTGTATTATTGTTTGTTTTTATCATTATAGCTTTACTTGCTCCCGTAATTGCTCCTCCTTTGTCAGAAGATCCTTACCAAATACCTCGGATGTCTTGGGATGTAAATCCTCAACCTCCTGGTTTCTCTATGTCAGATAATATACGAGATATTTACGATTATATGGGTAAAGATTTAAAATGGGATATTTCAATTTGTGGTACAGCAGAAGGTGGGTATGATATATTTTACGGATTAATATGGGGAACAAGAACTGCATTTAGAATTGGTTTAATCACGGTTGCAGTTGCATCGCTTATCGGTGTTTTTATTGGTTCTATTTCTGCTTATTTTGGAGGATGGATAGATGAAATTTTAATGAGAATTACTGATATATTCTTATCTTTCCCTTTTTTGGTTGCTGCTATGGTTTTAACTACTATTTTAGGAAGAGGTTTAGATAAAGTTATGATAGCATTAATAACTTTTGGATGGATGGGATATGCCAGACTTATAAGAGGAAGTATTTTGTCAGCAAAAGAAGAAACTTACGTAATGGCAGCCAAGGCTCTGGGGGTTAAAGATATTAAAATAATTTGGAAACATTTATTGCCCAATACTATATTTCCTGTTATGGTCCAAGGTACTATGAATATCGGTTCTATGGTAATAACTGCTGCTGCATTAAGTTTCTTAGGGGTAGGTGCACCGATAGGATATGCAGATTGGGGACAGATGGTAAGTTTTGCCAGAAATTGGATTATTGGTAGCCCCGGTCATGCCGGACAGTATTGGTATACTGTATTTTATCCAGGAATATTTATCGTTCTCTTTGTTCTTGCCTGGAACCTTATCGGAGATACACTGAGAGATATACTCGATCCGCGTTTGAGAGGTGAGTTATAATGATTAAAAATAAGAAATTTTTATTAGAAGTTAAAAACTTGAAAACCTATTTTTTCACTGAGGACGGAATAGTAAAAGCCGTTGATGGGGTAGATTTCGAAGTCTATAAGGGAGAAACTTTAGGTATAGTGGGCGAATCTGCCTGTGGTAAAAGTGTTACTGCGTTTTCCGTAATGAGACTACTTGATTATCCGGGAAAAACAGTGGGTGGGGAAGTAGTTTTTAAAGGTGAAGATTTATTAAGGAAAGACGAAACTGAAATGAGGAAAATAAGAGGGAAAGATATAGCTATGATCTTTCAAGAACCCATGACTGCTCTAAATCCCGTATTAACAGTGGGGTTTCAGATATCGGAAGCCTTGATGATGCATTTTAAGATTAGCAAAAAAGAAGCGCTAAAAAAATCGGTAGAATTACTAAAAAAGGTAGGAATACCCATACCAGAACAGAGGGTAAATGAATATCCTCATCAGTTAAGTGGTGGAATGAGACAAAGGGCGATGATAGCGATGGCAATGTCTTGTGATCCTGTATTGCTTATTGCCGATGAACCTACTACCGCTTTAGATGTTACTATTCAAGCACAGATATTGGATTTAATGAAATCTCTTTTGCGAGAATTCAATGGTTCTCTGATAATGATCACCCATGATTTAGGTGTTATTGCTGAGATTGCCGATAGTATAGCGGTTATGTATGCAGGTAAAATTGCTGAATATGCAGATAAAAAAACAATATTTCATAATATGTTACATCCTTATACTTTTGGCTTGCTAACCTCTATTCCTCGACTTGATGTGGAAATAAAAAGGTTAAATGTCATACCCGGTATAGTTCCTAATCCATTACATTTTCCCACAGGATGCAAATTTAATCCGAGGTGTAGATTTGCAACAGATAGATGCAAAAAGGAAGAACCTCCTTTAATTGAAATTGAAGAAGGACATTTGGTAAGATGTTGGAATGTAGAAAGAGTAGCAAAAGAAGTAAAAAAGGGTTTTTTGGTAGGAGTGTGAGTATAAATGGCTAATTCACTATTAGAAATTAAAAATTTAGTTAAATATTTTCCAATAAAGAAGGGTGTTTTTAAAAGAACTGTGGGTTGGGTAAAGGCGGTAGATGATGTCACTTTTAAAGTGTATGAAGGAGAAACTTTAGGATTGGTGGGAGAATCTGGTTGTGGCAAGACAACCACAGCTCTTACCATCTTAAGGTTAGAAGAGCCTACTAAAGGACAAGTAATATTTGATAGCAGAGATATAACTAAGATGAAGAAGAGCGATATGAGAAAAGAGAGAAAGGACATGCAGATAATTTTTCAGGACCCATATAGTTCTCTCAATCCTAGAATGAAAATAAAGGATATAATAGCTGAAGGAATGCTAACTCATAAGATGGTAAATAGTAAACAGAAGTATAAAAGAGTGGGAGAACTTTTAGAGAAAGTAGGTATTCCAGCGGAATATATGGATAGATTTCCTCATGAATTTAGTGGTGGACAAAGGCAAAGAATCGGTATAGCCAGGGCTCTGGCCTTAGAGCCAAAAATAATAATGTGTGATGAAGCTGTATCTGCTTTAGATGTTTCCATACGTTCCCAAATTATAAATCTCCTTAAAGAT
>JAYEJA010000011.1:0-5940 GCA_034660395.1 Actinomycetota bacterium | reverse complement strand
CTTTTTAAGACTTTTCATGTCTAATTTATTAATATTCTAAAATTTAGGAAAATATTAATATATATTGATATTATACTATAAATTTAAGAGTAATAGAATTTGATAGTTTTTTTATAAAAATACAGGATTAATATAATAGATTCAGGAGAAACAGTCTAAACGATAGTTTTAAGTCTTGCCCTATTATATCTCTGGAGGAGTATGCAGGGTATATTAACTATTAGCGCGTAAAAAATCATTATTAATCCCGCTCACCATATATTCCACAGGAAAAATACGGGAGAGGGTAATATTGTCAGCCAGTGAGTCAGTTCCGCTCTTTTCGTTTCGTAATAAAAAGTTCTGAGGTAATCAATTTTTTTATTTTCCAAATGTTTTTTGGGAAATCCTCCCTTAAAGAGACTTCCTCCGTCCGGTATAATATTTTTCCACCTTTTTATCCCAAAAAATTTCTGGTATATTCTGCCCCTGAATTCCCAGCTTTTTGTTTTAAAAAATTTTAGGTTCCTTGAAAAGAATCTAATTGGTATCCTTGAACAGGAATATGAGACACCGAGGTGAATTATCACCCACATAAGTATATTTAAAAATATAATCCAGAAATGGGGATAGATTAAAAAACACTGTTTTTACTCCTTTATATCTTAATATTCCTGTCCTTCCAGTAAATTTTCCTTTTAAAAATGGTTAAAATCATAGAGTAAAAAAAGACTATGACGAAAAAGATCAGTGGGATGGGATAAAAAACCGAAGAAATTACCGGGAAATTACCAATTCTATAGGACATCCAGTATATTTGTTAGCGAAATTTTTTGACCATCCTTTTATTAATTCTTTTAACCCTCCGGGGTACATCCTGAAATTAATGGTGCCTTTTCCGGCAAGACAGGAAATAGGTATTTTTGCTTTTATAATTTTTTACCAATCTCAATATCTTCAAGGACTTTCCCTTTAATACCCCTGTGACCCTGGACTTTAAAATAATCTGACCTGCTGCATATAAGACAGGGACCAAAGGCTCCAATAGGTCTCACTCTTGATTGCAGAGGGGTGGATACTCCTATTCCTGCAATCAGTATAATGTTAAAAAAAAGCGATAGATTCTCATAAAATTTTTTAATCCGGCGGTATGGCTGTATGGATACTGCTCCTCTGTATTTATATAAGCAGGATGATATTTTCTCAATGGCCCCGGGACAAAGCATCGTATCCGCATCAAGAAATAACAGATAGTCTCCTGTTGCTATTTTAGCCCCGTTATAACAGGCCCAGGATTTACCTATCCATCCCCGGGGTGACTTATTTAAAGTTATAACTTTAATTTTAAATTTTCTGCCTATATCAGGAGTAAAATCTCTGGAACCGTCATCAACAAGTATAATTTCCTTAAGCTTAAAATTTTGTTTTTTTATACTTTTAATTAAAGAAGGCAATTTTTTTTTCTTCATTCCTGGCAGGAATTATAATGGATATGGCTTTTTTGTAAATTTTATTTTTATTTTTTGTATTTTCACAGTAGTTTAACTTCCGCATTACCCGGAAACCGAAAAACCAGAAAATAACATGAATTAATAAATTAAATATATTCATATTTAGAAAGGTGCCTGTATTAATTCATTTATATTATAGCTGTTTAAATTTATAAAGGATGCATAGTTAGAAGTTCTATCAACTAATTAAAATTTTATAAATTTTTTTTATTTTTTCACATAAAAATCTATTTAATCCGAATATTTATTATTTTCTATTTAATTGATATACAATTGCTTAAAAAATATTATAATGATTTAGCAATAACGGGTAATAGAATATGCCTTAAAAGATTAAATGCAGTAAAAAAGAAAATATAATAAGGATAATAGACTTAAAAATATCTGTTCGTAATTATGGGGATATTTTTCCAGGGCAGGATATTACTAAAAAATATAATATGATGTAAATTAATAAAAATAATTCCGGAGGTGAGCTTTGATTAATACTATAATATGGGTTTTTATAATATTTGCTGCAAGGATTGTTGATGTAAGTCTGGGCACTATCAGGGTAAATATGATAGTAAGAAGAAAAAAAACGATAGCAGCCCTGGTTGGCTTTATTGAAGTTATTATTTTTATAACGATTATCGTAAGAATAATAGATGATATTAATAACATTTACGGAATAATTTCATACGGAGCAGGGTTTGCAGTAGGTACAGTGGTTGGAATAATAATAAGTGAAAAGTTGTCCCGTGACCTGGTAAGCACCAATATCATCTCAAGAGGATGCAACAGTGAAATAAAAGAGCTGCTTTCAAAAAGTGATTTTGGCTTTACATGCTATAAGGGAATGGGAAGGGATGGTGAGGTGGAGATTATAAATGTGGTATGCAGCAGTGCCACTCTTCCGGAATTAAGTAAACTGGTGCGCAAAAGAGACCCGGCTGCCTTTATTGCAAGTTATATGCTGGATAAGATAAGGGGAGGATTTATCCGTGGGTTAAAGAAGAAATGAAATAAAATTTAAAGTCTTTACCGTATTAAGAAAATATCAAATATTTTAAGATTTTATTTAATAAATATTTCAGTCCGGAAGCATAGTTGGAGATAGCAGGCTGCTCTGATAAGATAGAATTATTTATTTGCGGAAAACAATGATTGTAAGAATAATGAAATTGGGATATGGCTTTTTTTAAAATTCTAAAGGAAGATAATAAAACACCTGCAAGAGTGGGGGAGATAACAACTAAAAGGGGAGTTATAAATACCCCCGTTTTTATGCCTGTCGGAACAAAGGCAACAGTAAAGGCAGTTACAAATGAACGGCTTTATGAGCTTGGATGCAGGATTATACTTGGCAACCTTTATCATCTTTATCTTGCGCCGGGAGTAGATGTAATTGAGAAAGCAGGCGGGCTCCACAAATTTATGAACTGGAAAAATAGTATATTGACTGACAGCGGGGGATTTCAGGTATTCAGTTTAAGCGAAATACGGAAGATTGTTGATGAAGGAGTGGAGTTCAAATCAATAATAGATGGTTCAGACCATTTTTTTACCCCTGATAAGGTAATAGAAATGCAGTATCGTATTGGCTCGGATATTATTATGGTCCTTGATGAATGCATACCTTTTAACCAGGATTACAACTATACTCTTGAGGCTGCTAAAAGAACGAACAGGTGGGCAGAAATATCCCTTGAAACAAAAAAGAATTTAAATATTAACGAGGATGCCAGGGTATTCGGTATAGTGCAGGGCGGATTTATTAAAAAAATAAGGAAGTTTTGCGCCCGGTCAATATCGGGAATGGATTTTGACGGTATAGCGATTGGAGGATTAAGTGTCGGTGAGGAAAGAAAGAGGACCCTGGAAATACTTAATTATACGGTGAATTTTCTGGACAATGAGAAACCCCGATATTTTATGGGTCTGGGCGACCCAGGGGGTGTTATTGAAGCTATAGGAAGCGGAATAGATATGTTTGATTGTGTTATGCCTACAAGGATATCAAGAAATGGAAGTGCTTTTACGGGAAGCGGCAGGATAAATATAAAGAATAAGAAATATGAATATGATTTTACTCCTATTGACGAAGATTGCGATTGTTATACCTGCAGAAACTACTCAAAGTCATATATAAGGCATTTATTCAGGAGCAGGGAAATACTTTCAAGCATGCTGCTTACCATACATAATATTAATTTTATTTTAAATCTGGTAAACAGGGCAAGGGAATCCATATTATCGGGGAATTTTAGTGATTTTAAAAAAAATTTTTTAAAAAAGTACGGCGAGAGGGATTTTAAGAATTAGCTGTTAGTGAAGAGTCGATTAAAACTGCTGGTTTATAAATTTTTAATTTATTTCTTCTCTTTTAAGGATATTTATGAATTTATCAACAAGGTGCGGGTCGAACTGGGAGCCTGCATTTCTTTTAAGCTCAACTATTGCATTCTTTTTATTTAATGCTTTCCTGTAGGGCCTGTCGTTTGTCATAGCGTCATACGCGTCTACGATTGATATTATGCGGGAAATAAGAGGTATCTTATTTCTTTTTATTCCTGTCGGATAACCTCCGCCGTCCCATTTTTCATGGTGGTACAGTATTCCTTTAGCAATTGGACTTAATTTCAAGTATAACTGGGCAATGCGGTAACCTACTTCTGAATGCCTCTTCATTTCTTCCCATTCATCATTGTTAAGCTTTCCCGGCTTAAAGATAATCATGTCCGATATCGCTATTTTTCCTATGTCGTGTATGGTAGCAAGAAGGTCAAGTTCGTTTATGATATCATCCGGAAGATCTAATTCATTGCCTAATCTTATCGCGTTTTTCCTTAATCTTGCTATATGATGCTCCGGCTCAAATTTATTTTCATCTAAAGCTTTAAGGAGTGAGTATATGACTGAATTATCAGCATCCTGCCTGTCTGTCAATTTGTCCTTATACATTTTATCTTCGGATTCTTTTATTACTTTATTTATTTCGGTATCATAATTGTTTTTAGTTGAAACTCCCAGGGAAATGCTTACAGGCAGGTCTCTTGAGCTGTGTTCCTGGCATTTTTCTTTTATTCTATCAACAATTTGTGATGCGTTTTCAAGAGCTGTGCAGGGGAGTATGGTAATAAATTCATCCCCGCCCCATCTTGAAATTATATCATCATCCCTGAAACAGGTTTTAAGTATTTTTGATATTTTGATTAATAATTCATCACCCTTTTTATGGCCAAAAACATCATTTATAATTTTGAGCCCGTTGACGTCGCCTATGGCTATACTTATTGGGAGCTGTCTTTTTGTATCAAGCCTTTTTATTTCTTCTTCAAAATAGGTACGGTTATATAAACCGGTCAGCTTGTCATGGAAGGATAGATATTTTATTTCATTTTCAGCTTTTTTTCTTAAAGTAATATCTCTTACTATGCCTTCATAGTAAGCAGGATTACCGTCTTTATATATTACTTTTGAGCTGATTTCTACCCATATAATTGAGCCGTCCTTTTTCCTTAAGCGCGTTTCAAATGGTTTTGACCTTTTGCTGGGAGGTGGTCTGTCTTTTTCTGAGACATAAAGCTGCTTGGGTATATTTATTGAGAGTAAATCTTTTTTGTTTTCGTAACCAAGAATTTTTATGAGTGATGGGTTTGCATCAATATACTGCCCGTCAAGGGTGCTGACATACATGCCGTCAATGGAATCGCGGAACAAAGATTTATATGTTATTTCATTATGATTATTTTTGATACCAGGTTTTTTATAACTGGTGATGTCGGTTACTGAGACGAGCACGCTGGATGAACTGTTTTCTTTTTCCGGAAGGGCGACCCATTTTTTATATAGAAATAATTTATTATTTTTTAAAGTTTTATTAACCAGTTCGGCTTCAAAATTTTTTTTATTCTTGGCTATTGCAATTACTTCTTTTTCAAATGTTTCAGGGGAATCTTTTAAAAATGTTTTATTGAAGTTTTTTTTAAAATCAGTTTTGTTTTTTGCTTCGAATAGATTTAGCGCAGCCTTGTTAACATTTATTAGTTTTATAAGCTTAATGAAAGAATTTATCCTGCTTTTATCATTATCAAAATATTTATCAAAATTTTTTATTCCGCTGTCCTGAAGCCTGGCAATATTTTTTTTAACTTCAGTGAAATCTTCCTCAAGTAATGCAACAGGAGAATTCTCAAAAATAATTTCATATTTTTTTTCTGTATTCATTTTTAGTGATAAGTGATTAACCATTTATTAAAAATTGTTTGTGAGAAAAAACTTTTAAATTATTTTAATATTATATAATAAAATTAATTAATTTAAAACAAATGATACAAAATCTGGAGTGACCCCATTGGGTTAGACACGTTGTTAACTAAAAGTAGTTAAGTTAGAATAACTGATGAGACTGATAAGACTAAAGAGATAGGAGGTCTCATCAGATGAGAATAAGAAGAACATTTACAAA
>JAYEJA010000010.1:0-6052 GCA_034660395.1 Actinomycetota bacterium | reverse complement strand
TATAAGTTGATACTGAAGGTGCTGGAGAATAAGAAATTTATTGATGGAGAACTAGCGGAGGAGGTGGCTGCATAGTGAACTATTGGAGGATATGTGGACTCTCATCCACAACATTTGACAGTATCTCATATAAGGATTTATGGGAGCTAAGAATAAAATCCGGTAGATCTCAGTTTAGAATTATGTATTTTTTATACAGCAAAAACATATTTGTTCTTGTTAGTGCTTTTTGTAAAAAAAGGAATAAGACTCCCCGTAATGAACTAGAGATAGCAAAAAATAGAATGATTGATTATATAAATAGGGGTTAAAAAATATGGAATGGAAAGAAGCTAAAAAAATAATAAATAAAGATCCAGAGGTTATAAAAGAATTAAAAAACCTTGAGCCCGAGTACCAGATTATTAGCCAGCTTATTTTTTTAAGAAGAGAAAATAAAATAACTCAGAAAGAACTAGCTAAATTGATCGGTGATAGCCAGCCAAATATTTCCAGGCTCGAAAGCGGAAGCTATAACCCGACCTTATCTAAATTAAAAAAGATAGCGGATTGCCTTGGGAAAAGGTTGGAGATAAGATTTATTTAAAGTTGATGAACTCTCATATTTGTTTCAAATTGGATCTGTTCCATATTTCATTTGGTAAACCTTTCTGCAATTTTTAATATTCAATTACGCGTTTTTAACGCGTTTTTAGAAAATTTCGAAAAATTGAAGTTTAATTTTTTGCATATATAAAAAATATGGAAAAATCAGGGTATTATTTGGTAAAATGGTAAGATTTGGTAAATATTATCTAATTAATTGAATATAAAAAGCTTTTGGCTTGTAAATATTATTATATTAAAAATAACTTTATTAATATATTTTCACTTGGACGCTTCGCATAGATAAAAAAATCGATTAACTTACTCCACAGAAAACTCTACAGTTTCTACCTGCACGTCATTTAAGAAAATTACTGCGTTATATCTTCCTTCAGGGAAGCCTTTTTCTACTGTAAGGCTGAAACCAACATAACCCGATCCTGCTGTTTCTGTGATAAAGTCGGTTGAATCAATTAATTCCTTTGTTTCCAGGTAATTCCACTTGGTAGTTATTTTATCTTCGGAGGTCATGTTTTTAATTTTTACCGATGCCCATACTATATCAGTAGTACCTAACGGGAAGACACTGGTGGGCTCTAATGGCTTGTAATCACTATCTACATTCTTACAGATAACTACATCTTCAATTTCAGTGGGGCTGGGTGCACAGCCTGTTGCAAACGCTGCAAAAGCGAGAGCTATAACCAGGGAGAAGATTGTTGCTTTGATTTTCATGTTTGTCCTCTTCTTTATTGCGTTGATTAATTTTAATTAATAATAAGAGAATTTTAAAATTTTGTAAATGAGGATGTATAAATATTGAAGTATGTAATATTATGGGTTATAAATATATTAAGTAATTCAGGCGGTATTAAGATATGGAAGAATATGACAAGAGAAAAAAACTTAAAGATTTTTACTTGAAGATTAAGGACTGCACAAAATGTGAGCTTTCAAAAACCAGGACGAAGTTTGTTTTCGGGGGCGGGAGCGCCTATGCGGATATAATGCTTGTAGGGGAAGCTCCGGGTAAAAACGAAGACCTGCAGGGGCTGCCTTTCGTAGGCCGGGCAGGGAAGATACTTGACGAGCTTCTTGATTCCATCGGGTCCAGCAGAAATGAGGTATTTATAGCAAATGTATTAAAATGCAGGCCTCCGGGAAACAGGGACCCGGGGGCAGAAGAAATTGAAAGCTGCAGGGGCTATCTGATGGAACAGATAGAAATAATTGACCCTAAAATAATTTGCACCATGGGAAAGTTTTCAACTCAGGTCCTGCTTAATACAAATAAGGGAATTACCGGCCTGAGGGGAAAGATACTCAGGGTTAATGGCCGGCTTATTATGCCTATAAACCACCCGGCAGCTGCTCTGTATACTCCATCAAGAATGGAAATTTTAAGGGATGATTTTCGGAAGGTAAAAAAGCTTGTAGATTCCAATGAAGATACGGAAAGCTTCCAGGAAGATTTCTTAAATATTGAAGCTGGAGGTAAAGAGAAAAGTGGTAAACAGTTAGGGCTCTTTTAATATGCAAATTAAGGTGATTTCAAATTCTCCCTTCTTCACTAAAGACCTGGGCAGGACCTTCTCAAAGGTTGTTTCAGAAGGAGATATTATCCTTTTTTCCGGTGAGCTTGGAGGGGGCAAGACAACCTTTATAACAGGTATTGCCGGGGGTTTCGGTTTGATGGGGAAAATTTCAAGCCCGAGTTTTACCATAATTAATGAGTATTTGATAGACAGCTGGAGGAAGCTTGTCCATGTCGACCTTTACAGGCTGGAAAATATTGGTGAGGTAGAAGGGATAGGGCTTGATGATTACTTATATGACGGGACTTCAATTATCTGTGTAGAATGGGGAGACAGAATAAAGGGATATATAAAAAGGGAATTTATGGAAGTGGACTTCAGCTATGTTATGAATGGCAAAGATGAAGAAAATAAGAGGAAGATTATATTTAAGAGTTCCGGAAAGCTCTGGGACGGCAAACTAAAGGAATTTGAAAAGATATTTGGAAAGTAAATGTATTATTATCACCCTTCTATTATTCGTTAACTCTGGAAAAAGGCAGCATTATGAATATTTTAAGCATTGACAGCAGTACCCGGTTTTTAAGTGTGGGGGTAAGTCGTGATGGCAGGTTGCTTTCGGAGGTAAATGACAGAGGTAAATCAGGGCACATGGTAAATATAATGGGGATGGCTGAAAGCGCCCTGCGGGGAGCGAAGCTCGCCCTTAAAGATATAGATGTTTTTGGCGTAAACGAAGGGCCCGGAGATTTTACGGGTACAAGGATAGGGGTTAGCGTAATAAAGACGCTTTCCTGGCTTGAATCAAAACCGGCTTTTGGGATTAATTTCCTTGACTCCCATGCCCTGGGTATGTGCCTGGGAAACAGCAGTTATATCGTAAAAAGCATAAAGGAAAATATACCTGTTATGGTAATGCCCTGCCTTGATGTAAGGAAGGAAGAAGTTTACTTTTCTTTCTACGAGATTGGCCGGGAATCCGGAAACGGCAGTGAAAATGATGATGATTATATTGCCGAAATAAGGCAAAAAAAGGGAAATTTATTTGTAAGGAGAAAGGGCAGGAGGTTCTTAACACGTTACGATAACCTTAGAAATGTTTTAAATGCGGAAGTTAAAAATGGATTTTTAAAAAAGACGGCAGATTCTTCTGAAAAAGGGAATTTAAGAATAATTATGGGCGGAAACTGCTATATAAGCTACCCTGAAGTTATTTCCGGTATAGCCGGAAAAAGTAAAATATTTATTCTTGATAAAAAAGAATATCTTCCCCGGGCTGATTACTTAAATGTCTGCGCATATTACAGAAAGGCAATGAAAGTAGAAACCAGAAATCTTATTCCCGTATATGTCAGGGAATTTATACCTTTCGGAGGCGACGGGTAGGGGCAGCCGGAGGAATTACAGGATGTGAAATAATATGGCAGGAGATGATAAAAAGAAAGATATAAATATACTTGGGATTGAAACTTCCTGCGATGATACATGTGCGGCAGTGGTTAAAAACGGTTCTGTTATACTTTCCAATGTAGTTTCATCTCAGGAGGAGATCCACGGCAAATACGGGGGTATCGTCCCCGAAATTGCGTCAAGGAAACATATTGAAGTAATAGATGCAGTCATAAAAAATGCAATGGAAAAGGCCGGCATGGATTTTGAAGACATTGATGCAGTTAGCGTAACGAACAGGCCGGGCCTTATAGGGTCCCTTCTGGTTGGGATGGGGGCTGCAAAAGCCATAAGCTACTCAAAAAATATTCCGCTGATTGCCGTTAACCACCTTGAGGCCCATATATATTCCAACATACTTGTAAATCCCGATATTGGCGGTGATTTCATAGGGCTTATTGTTTCCGGGGGGCATTCCAGCTTATATCATATCAACAGGGAATGGGAGATTAAAGAGATAGGACATACCGTGGATGATGCTGCGGGAGAGGCATATGATAAAATTGCGAGATACTTAAGCCTCGGATACCCCGGAGGGCCTGTTATAGATAAGCTTTCCAGAGAGGGTGATACCGGCTATATTAATTTACCCAGGCCAATGATAGATAGTGGTGATTTTAATTTCAGTTTCAGCGGACTTAAGACTGCACTGATTTACAGGACTAAGAAGAATAAAGAGATTGCCGCAAAGAAAAATATACCGGGCCTTGCTGCGAGTTTCCAGCGTTCCATAGTTGAGGTTTTAACCGAAAAAACCATAAGAGCTGCAGAAGAGTTTGGCGTGAAAAAAATTCTTGTAAGCGGAGGTGTGGCTGCCAACAGCGAGCTCAGGAAGGAGTTTGTTAAAAAAGCAGGGGAAAATGGAATAAAAGTATATATTCCGCCGCTATACCTCTGTACGGATAATGCGGCAATGGTTGCCTGTGTGGGGTATTACAGGTTTTTGGAGGGGAAGTTCGATGATTTTAAGGTTGATGTCTATTCCAGGAGTGATATATAGCTGGATTTTTCAATATATTTTTTAAAAAAAATATTATTGAAATTTCATTAAATTTTATCTTGATTTTTTAAATTTGATATACTATTATTTCTAAAGGTCGGCAGTCTACATAAGAGAGTGCTATAAAAATTTAGCACATATGCATAAATATACTAATAATATTGAAAAGGAGGAAAAATAATGGGATACAAACCACTTGGTGACAGAATACTTGTTAAGCCAAGTCCTAGTGAGGAAAAAACCAAGAGCGGAATTGTTCTTCCTGACTCTGCAAAGGAAAAACCTCAGCAGGGTAAGGTTACAGCTGTTGGTAGCGGGTTGAAAGACGAGAAAGGCAAAAAAATTCCAATGGAGATAAAAGTTGGAGATGAAATCCTTTACTCGAAGTATTCAGGAACTGAAGTAAAGATTGACGGAGAAGAGCACCTGATTATAAAGGAAAGCGACGTATTAGCAATTGTGGAGTAAAAGTTTTTTAATTTGAAGGAGGGAGACAAATAATGGCAAAAGAACTTAAGTATGATGAGGTTGCGAGGAGGTCCCTTGAGAAAGGGGTTAACACTATAGCAGATGCAATTAAGATTACCCTCGGACCCAAGGGGAGGAACGTAGTACTGGATAAAAAGTACGGCTCTCCCACTATCACTAATGACGGTGTAACCATCGCCAGGGAAATTGATGTGGAAGATGTTTTTGAGAATGCAGGAGTCCAGCTGTTAAAAGAGGTTGCTACCAAAACCAATGATGTTGCCGGTGATGGGACAACTACGGCTACGATTCTGGCACAGGCCATGGTTAAAGAGGGATTAAGGAATGTTGCGGCAGGCGCGAACCCTATGCAGCTTAAGAGAGGTATAGAAGAAGCTGTTAATATTGTAGTGGATGAGATAAGCAAGATGAGCCATGACATTGCTACCGATAAAAAGAAAATAGCCGAGGTAGCAGCTATTTCAGCTGCAGATGAAGTTATAGGCAACACCATAGCTGATGCTATGGATAAAGTAGGAAAAGATGGAGTTATAACTGTAGAGGAATCAAATAAATTTGGAATTGATATAAAACTGGTTGAAGGCCTGCAGTTTGATAAGGGGTATTTATCACCTTATATGGTTACAGATGCCGAGAGGATGGAAGCAGTTTTAAATGAACCCTACATCCTTATAGCAAATCAAAAAATAGCGGCTATAGGAGACCTAATTCCTGTTTTAGAAAAAATACAGCAGTCCGGAAAACCGCTTCTGATTATTTCTGAGGATGTCGAAGGAGAAGCACTGGCAACCATAGTAGTTAATAAACTGAGAGGCACATTGACTGTTGTTGCTGTTAAAGCTCCCGGATTTGGTGACAGAAGGAAAGCCATGATGGAAGATATTGCCATTGTTACAGACGGTAAGGTAATAAGCGAAGAAATCGGCATAAAGATGGAAAATGTTACCCTTGATATGCTTGGTTCAGCAAGGCAGGTTAAAGTTGATAAGGAAAA
>JAYEJA010000009.1:0-6112 GCA_034660395.1 Actinomycetota bacterium | reverse complement strand
AAAATGAGGATATCAATCTGCCGAATTTTAAATAAAAATACCGGTTTATTTCTGTTGTAGTTAAAAGTGCACTTTTAACTTTTAAATAGTGCACTTTTAACTTTTTCCTAACAGCTGTATGAATCAAGTCTACTCAAAAGGCAGAGCATTATTTCACTCTTTTGCAACTTTTAGATTTTTAATGGCCAGTTTTACCGCTCCTTCTACCGGATTAACCACTCCCGGTACGAAATTGACTTTTTGAAGTGACTTTTTAAGTCTTTCTATTAGTACATTTTTAAAATTCTCTCTACATTTAAATAAACCGCCTACAAAGATAAGGCCAAACTCCCTATTTTCCAGCCCCAGTTTTTTTGCAACTGTTGTAACAGATATAGAAGCTTCTTCCGCTTCCCCGGAAAGTATTTTTTTGCTTATTTTATCCCCCATAATAGCAGCGGAACATACAGTTTTTGCCAGTGCACTTAGTTTAATTTTTGAAAATGGAGCATCATAAACCCAGCTGGTAAGGTCCGGAACCTTATCCAGTTTCAGCTTTTCCAGTATTACCTTTGTAAGCATTGTCTTTTCACCCCTGCCGTCATAAGACCTCACAATTGCTTTTAAAGCTTTATGGCCGACCCCGTAGGGTATATAAAATAACCAATTTAAATCCATAAGTTTTGCAGACATGCCCGCTAATGTTATTAGCATAAAGGTTAGAATGAATATCCGGAAACTTATCAAACGTTTAAATCCCATTTGATTTTCTCTTCTATTTGTTGAATAATTAAAACATTAATATATTTCTTATTTATTAATTAAAGCAAGGAGCACAAATGAGCTTTCCTAAAAATTTTATCTGGGGTGTATCAGCTTCATCATACCAGATTGAAGGTGCCGCTTTTGAAGATGGAAAAGGTTTATCAATATGGGACAGATATACTCACAGGCCCGGCAAAATCTGGAATAATCACAATGGCGATGTAGCGGCCGACCATTATCACCGTTATAAAGAAGATATTGCTTTAATGAAGGAAATAGGTGTGCAGTCTTACCAGGTTTCAGTAAGCTGGCCGCGGGTTCTTCCCGACGGTACTGGCAAAGTTAACAAAAAGGGATTGGATTTTTATGATAGAGTCATTGACGAGCTTCTTAATGCTAATATTTTACCCATTATTGAAATCTACCACTGGGAGACTCCCTATGAGTTGTATTGCCGGGGCAGCTGGTTAAATCCAGATAGTCCGGATTGGTTTGCAGATTTCACCCGGGTACTTGTTGATAAATATTCAGACAGAGTCAGTCATTGGATCACAATGAATGAACCTCAGTGTTTTATTGGTGAAGGTTACTGGGACGCTACAGCTGCACCCGGTGATAAACTCGGGATAAAAGAAGTATTAAGAGCAGGACATCATGCTCTTTTAGCGCATGGTAAATCTGTGCAGGCTATTCGGGCTTACTCTAAAACTTCGGAACCTGCTGTAGGAATTATTATAGTGGGAATCACCAAGATGCCACATACGAGCTCGAAAGAGGACATCGATGCAGCAAGGCAACTGATGTTTATGGTTCCCGATAACAGTTACTGGGAAAACGCCTGTTACTGGAATAACACCTGGTGGTTTGATCCAGTGCTGCTGGGTAAATATCCCGAAGATGGCTTAAACCTGTATGGCCGGGATGCACCTGAAGTTGGGCCCAATGACATGAAAATAATATCAGAGCCACTTGATTTTATAGGTACCAACATTTATCATGCCAACCGTGTCCGGGCAGGAAAAGACGGCTGTCCCGAAGAAGTAATACCGCCTCCGGGCTCTCCGATAAGCGCTATGCGATGGCCAATTGAGCCAGGATGCCTTTACTGGGGTCCAAAGTTCTTCTATGAGCGATATAAAACCCCTATTATGATAACCGAAAGCGGAATGTCAAATTATGACACAGTTTCACTCGATGGAAAAGTCCACGATCCTCAACGGATTGACTTTCTACAGAAGCATCTTTTACAGCTGGAAAAAGCTATTGGTGAAGGTGCCGATGTCAGGGGCTATTTTCAATGGTCAATTATGGATAATTTTGAATGGGCAGAAGGTTACAAAGAACGTTTCGGTTTAATCTATGTTGATTTTGTCACACAACAGCGGATTTTAAAAGATTCTGCGCACTGGTATAAAAAAGTAATTGCTACTAACGGTGAATACATAAAAGAAAATCCTTTTAAATAGAAAGGGTTTTAAACATTTGTTATCTGGCGGGTAGCAGTTAAACTCCGCGTTAGCATATTATCATTAATAAACAGGTAGACTAAAAAACCTGCGAAGCTGAAAAAAGCTTATATAAAGAAGATTAAAAAGAAATGAATAAATTATCTTATAAAAATAGAATTAGGGCTGTTAGGGAAGAACTGGTGAATGTTACACCAAGCATCTGCCCGGAGAGGGCGCTACTGTTAACTGATTCATACAAAGAAACAGAGATGTTGCCCATAATGCTCCGCAGGGCAAAGGCGCTTGATAAGATTCTTACCGGCATGTCAATTTTTATTGAGAAAGGTCAGATGATTGCCGGCAATCAGGCATCAAAGATTAGGGCAGCACCTATTTTTCCGGAATACTCTATAAAATGGGTAATAGATGAGCTGGATGAATTTGATAAGCGGCCCGGTGATAAGTTTTTAATAGATGAACCAACAAAGAAGCAGTTAAAAAGTATCTATTCTTACTGGAAAGGGAAAACCCACCAGGACCAGGTCAACAAAACTATGGGTAAGGAAAATATCCTGGCACAGAGGCAAAATGTTTTGCATTATGGCAGAATAAGCATGTCAGGTGATGGCCATATTATACCTGATCATGAAAAATTATTATCTATTGGATGCGATAGCGTCATAAAGGAAGCAAAAGAAAGACTAAGAGAAAATAATATAAAAAAAGATCAGGGCGATTTCTACAAAGCATCAATAATTGCCCTGGAATCAGCCATCAAGTTTGCAAGTCGTTATGCTTCCCTTGCTGCCGGGCTGGCAGATACAGAAAATGATCCGGATCGAAAGCATGAATTGATGGAAATATCAGAGGTGTGCTCAAAAGTTTTGAGAGGCAGGACCCAATCGTACCACGAGGCATTGCAGCTTGTATATTTTCTGCACCTGGTAATGATAATTGAGAGCAATGGACATTCATTTTCATTTGGAAGATTTGACCAGTATATGTATCCATTTTATAAGGCAGATATAGAATCAGGAAGATTAACTCCTGAAAAGGCCGTTGAACTTACGGCATTATTTTTCATTAAATTAAATTTAATAAATAAGGTTCGTCTATGGGGACATACTCAATTTGGGGTGGGTTATCCGCTTTACTCAAATCTTATGGTAGGTGGAATGAAGAGTGACCATACTGATGGAACTAATGATTTATCCTATACCTGCTTGAAAGCTATAGATCTTTCACGTCTTCCTGAGCCTAATTTCTCGGTAAGATACTGGTCGGGAAGTCCCAAAAGGCTACTGGTAGAAGCTTCCAGGATAATAAAAAAAGGTTTTGGGATGCCTTCAATGTTTTGTGATGAAACAGCAATCAAGGCCCTGCTGTCAATAGGAATACCTGAAACAGTGGCAAGAGATTACGCATCAATGGGATGTGTTGAAATAGCTATACCCGGTAGGTGGGGGCATCGCGCAACAGGAATGACTTATATAAACCTTGGTAAGATACTGGAACTGCTGCTTCATAATGGCTATGATAAAGAAACAGGAATTCAGCTTATTTCAATTAACGGCACAGATAGCAGTATTTATTCACTGGGCACATATGGCGAGCTATGGCAGGGCTGGTGCAAGTTTTTGAAGTTCTATACCGATCTTGCGGTTAGCAGTGACCGGGTTTGTGATATCTCGCTGGAGTATCATGACAGCGATTCTTTTGCATCATCGCTTGTCCAAAAGTGTATTGACCGCGGAAAGACCCTTAAAGCCGGTGGAGCCGAATACGATTTTGTTAGCCATTCAGTAATAGGGCCTACCATAGCAGGCAATTCACTTGCCGTCATAAAAAAGCTCGTTTTTTATGAACAGAAAGTTTCCTATATTGAACTTATTAACGCGCTTGATGCTAATTGGCAGGGAAAAAGAGAAAGCCTTATAAGAAAAATGGTAGAGGATATCCCTAAATTTGGAAATGATAATGATTATTTTGATAATATAGTAAAAGATATTTACTGGTCATATATCAATCTATTGCCTGATTATAAAAATGAGCGGTACGGAAAAGGGCCATTTGGATGCGGGTATACGATGTCAACATCAAATATATCTTCTTATGTTCCCTACGGAATGGAAGTCAAAGCCACTCCGGATGGCAGATTTTCCGGAGACCCGCTTAACGAAGGGGCTTCACCGACAATTGGCACCGATTATACCGGGCCCACAGCAGTAATTAATTCAATCAGCAAATTGCCCAATGAATACATGGCAGGAGGGCAGCTTCTAAATATGAAAATTTCACCGAATTTATTAAAAGGTGAAGATAATCTTAATCGCTTCGTTTCATTTCTGGAGGCAGCCAGAAGAATGAAAATATTCCATCTCCAGTTTAATATAATAAATACAGAAACATTAATAGCGGCAAAAGAGAACCCGCAAAAATACAGGGACTTAATGGTAAGAGTAGCCGGATACTGTGCTCTTTTTGTATCACTTGTTCCTGAGGTTCAGGATGCAATTATAAAAAGAACGGAATATAGCAGTAAGACATAAATGAAAACAGCTGTAATATCCAAAATCCAGCGATACTAAATTAATGATGGACCTGGAATCCGCACTACGGTTTTTTTAAAAGGATGCAATTTAAAATGCAAGTGGTGCTGTAACCCTGAATTAATCAGCCCAAAAATTGAAATTATGCGCAGGGCACAGTACTGCAAGAATTGCGGGGAGTTTGCCAGAAAATGCCCTGAAGGGGCACTCAGGATAAGAGGCGGGAAAGTTTTTTTAAACGCGAGTATTGTGATGCCTGTGGCAAATGTGTTGATGCATGTCCCATGAATGTATATGAATTAATTGGTTCTTCTTATTCTGTCGATGCTTTAATAAATCAATTGCTCAGAGACAAAACCTTTTACGACACTTCCTGCGGAGGGGTCACGTTCTCGGGAGGAGAGCCTCTTCTTCATAGCGGATTCTTAAATGAAGTTTCATGCAAACTGCATCAATATGGGATACATGCAGCTGTTGAAACAGCTGGCAATGTTGGAGAAAAAACTATCAACGAGGCAATTAAATATATTGATTTATTCTTATACGATATTAAAATGCTTGACCCTGTCAAGCATAAAAAATATACAGGAGAAACAAATGAAAGGATATTAAAGAATATTGTAAAAATATCGGAAAGCGGGGGACCAATAATTGCACGGCTTCTGATTATCCCTGGATTCAATGATGGAAATGACGCTATAAAACGTATAGATTTTGCCCGCTCCCTTAATAGCATTGTACAAGTTGATTTATTAAAATACCATCAGCTGGGTCAGAGCAAATATACCCAGCTGGGTATTAAATTTGATATGGACCCAATAGATTTAGATGATGAGCTTTTAAATAAGGAGATGATGCGGTTAGCAAAATATTCAAAATCCCTGGGGCTAAAAACTACAATAGGAGGCTAAATAATGCCTGCTGAATCAATAATCCCAATCCGGGTATGGTTTTGGCAGCTGGAATACTTTATCAAGTTTTTGCAGTAACCTATCAGGACCATCTAGCTCATCAGATATTGAAAGGCTGCTTGCAGGCAATATGCCAAGCCACATTCTCGTAAAAGCTCCAATAGAAGCTTCCAGCAATGGAATACCGGTCTTTTTGCCTGATTTTATACAAGATTCTTTTCCAAGCTTAACTATATATGATCCTTCACAGCCCTTCCAGATACTATTATCTGGTAAATAATGCTTGATAGGGTCGTTTATTAATAAATTAAACTCAAGTTCCTCTTCTTTATTATTCACAACAGAAATACATTTTTGCAAATCGCAAATCCTTACTTGCCAGGTAGCTTCTCCAATATTGGTATTTTGATACTTGCCCTGTTTTGTAATTTCTCTAAATAAAAAAGGCCTCTCTAAAAAA
>JAYEJA010000008.1:0-6119 GCA_034660395.1 Actinomycetota bacterium | reverse complement strand
TTTAAAAAATTATATTGTTTTTTAAAAAAGTGTTATAATTACAACCAAAATTATAAAAAATTATGATTTTTTACGTGTTTTTTAGAATTTCTAAGAAATTAATGGTAATGAAAGGTGATATTTATGAGAGAGATAGACCAATTTACTGAATTTTCGCAGAAGGCGGGAACTAAAATTGACCCAAGGGATATAAAAATAGATGATACTACTTTAAGGGATGGAGAGCAGACCGCTGGAGTTGTATTTGCAAATGAAGAAAAAATACAAATAGCAAAGATGCTGGATAAGATAGGAATTCATCAGATAGAAGCTGGAATTCCTACCATGGGAGGGGAAGAGAAAGAGGCTATTAAGAAAATTGCGTCGCTTGACCTTAACTGCAGCATACTTGGATGGAACAGGGCTGTTAAGTCAGATATAGACGCCTCGGTAGAATGCGGAGTTGATGCGGTAGCAATATCAATATCTTCTTCTGATATACATATTGAGCAGAAACTTAAAAAGAGCAGGGAATGGGTGCTTGAAAGTGTTAAGAGATGTGTGGATTACGCCAAGGGATATAATCTATATGTTTCAGTGAATGCAGAAGATTCTTCACGTTCTGATATGGAATTTCTACTTTCTTTTGCAAGGACTGCGAGGGATGCCGGAGCAGACAGGCTGAGGTATTGTGATACTCTGGGTATCCTCGACCCATTTGAAACATTTATAAGAGTGAAGACAATAATTGACATAATAGGTATAGATATTGAAATGCACACCCATAATGATTTTGGAATGGCTATTGCAAATGCTATAGCGGGTATTAAGGCAGGAGCAACATATGTTAATACTACTGTAAACGGGCTGGGTGAGAGGGCAGGAAATGCTTCTTTTGAGGAACTTGTTATGGCCCTTAAATATATCGAAGAGGTTGATATGGGATTTGACACGAAATATTTGAGGGCACTGTCAGAATATGTTGCCGGAGCTTCAAACAGAGTTCTTCCTACCTGGAAACCGATTGTGGGGGGAAATTTATTTATCTATGAATCTGAGGGTAAAGCTTCCGGAGTGCTGGCCAACCCGGCAACCTATGAATTGTTCAATGATAAGGATGTTGGCCTGGAAAGAAAAATAATACTTGGAAAATATTCTGGAGTAAGTACCATAATCCATAAATTGGATACACTTGGTATTAAAATAAGCCGCGATGATGCGGAAGAGCTCGCGGAGATAATAAGAAATAAGTCAGTAGCTCTTAAGCGAGCCCTTTTTGATAGTGAGATAATTGATACTTACAAGTCATATAAAAAAAAGAAAAGCTCAGGTAAAAAGGTTAAAAAGGGAGGTAAATAATGGCAATAACAAAGAGTGAGAAATATGTAAATATTATGGATACCACCCTTAGGAATGGAGAACAAACGGCAGGTGTGGTCTTTTCAAAACATGAAAAAATTAGAATAGTAAGAATGCTTGATGAAATAGGCATACCTGAGATTGAGATAGGCACGCCTGCTCTTGGAGCTGTTGAGAGGGAAATAATCAAGGAGATATTAAAGGAAGATTTCAACGCCAGACTTTTTGTTTATTGCGAAGCGGAACCAAAAAATATTGAATATGCAGTTGAGTGCGGGGCAAAAAACGTGGTTATAAATATTTCCACATCAGATATTCATATTAAGGAGAAATATAAAGAAAATAAGACATGGGTTATTAGCGAGTTAAGGAAAACCATAAAAGCAGCACGGAAAAATGGACTTACTTTTATAATTAGTGCAGAAGATGCTACACGTACCGATCTTGAGTTCCTGTTGAAACTGATATCTATTTCTGCAAAGAAAGGTGCTTACAGATTCAGGATTTGTGATACCGTAAGCCGGCTCGACCCCTTCAGGACTTTCCTGCATATAAGCAATATCCTGAATGCTGTGAAAATTCCCATTGAAGTTTACAACCATAATGACTTTGGAATGGCAACTGCAAATGGAATGGCCGGAATAAGGGGCGGTGCATCAAGTCTGGTAGCAAGCGTGGGCGGACTTGGTGAAGGAACCGGTAATGCTGCTATGGAAGAAATTGTGATGGCTTTAAAATACCTCGAAAACATAGAGCTTGGTATTGACACGTCAAAGTTCAGGGAAATTGCGGAGTATGTAGCAAGGGCATCCTCACGTGCCATTCCAGTGTGGAAGGCAATCGTAGGAACAAACGTATTCGCGCATGAATCCGGGATACATGCGGATGGGGTTATAAAAAATCCAAAAAATTATGAGGTTTTCAATCCCAAGGAAGTCGGTCTGACAAGACAGCTTGTTGTGGGCAAGCACTCGGGTTCACATACCATATTGCATAAATTCAAAGAATTCGATATAGACCTTACCGACAAAGAGGCAAATGACCTGCTCGCTATGGCCAGAGATATGTCCATAGATTTGAAAAGGCCTCTTTTTGATAAGGAACTGATGTATGTCTATAATGATTATGTAAAGAAAAATAAAAATAAAAAAGAAAAACTGGAAGCTGCAGAATAAGACTGGGGGAGTTTTGGACAAAACAATATCAGAGAAGATTATAGGCAAGCATTCCGAAAGGGATCTCAGGGCAGGGGATATTGGTATTGTTGATGTGGGTGTGGTTATGTCTCAGGACGGAACAGGCCCTCTCGCAGTTAGTCAGCTTAAAAAAATGGGTTTTAAAAGTGTTAAAAAGCCTGATAAATCCATTTTTTTCATTGACCATTCAGCCCCGAGCCCGAGAAGAGAACTTTCCAATTCACATAATGTTCTGAGAGATTTTGCGTCTCAGTCAGGTGCAATGATTAGCGAAGTTGGAAAAGGGGTATGTCACCAGATTCTGGTTGAATCATATACCTGCCCGGGCGATATCGTTATTGGAGGAGATTCCCATACCTGTACCTCGGGAGCTCTTGGAGCTTTTGCTACTGGAATGGGCTCAACGGATATAGCAGTTGGTTATGCTCTGGCCAAAACATGGCTTATGGTGCCCCATACGATAAAAATAAATTTTAATGGAACTGTAAATAATGGAGTATTTGCCAAGGACCTGATTATTTATTTAATTGGAAAAATTACTTCTGATGGAGCGACATATAAGGCTCTTGAATTTGGAGGAAAAGTTTCCGAATCACTTGATATGGACGGAAGGTTTACCATATCGAATATGGCAGTCGAAGCGGGCGCAAAAACAGGCATTTTCCCATCTGATGATATTACGCTTGAGTATTTAAAAAGTGAGGGAAGGGAAGATTGTTTCAGAAAGATATATGCGGATAAGGGAGCAGTATATGAAAAATCAATGGACATAGATTGTTCTGTTGTCAAACCTATGGTTTCGCAGCCCCATACCGTGGATAATGCCCTGCCGGTTGATGCACTGGAAAAAATAAAGATTGACCAGGTATTTATAGGAACATGCACGAATGGAAGACTGAGTGACCTAAAGACAGCTGCAGGGATACTTAAAGGTAAGAAGGTAAGTGAGGGAGTAAGACTTATTGTGGTTCCTGCTTCAAGGGATATATATTTAAAAGCACTTAAAGAGGGGATTCTTGAAACATTTGTGGAAAGTGGAGCCGTAGTCCAATCTCCCGGATGCGGTCCCTGTGTTGGGATACATCAGGGAGTCCTGGGGGATGGAGAAGTATGCCTTTCGACACAGAATAGAAATTTTAAGGGAAGGATGGGAAATCCTGATTCTTTTATTTACCTGAGTTCACCGGCAACTGCGGCATGGAGTGCAGTAAGAGGATATATTTCTGACCCGAGGGAGGTTCTTGGCTAATGATTTCGGATAAACAGAATATGGGAATTTTAACCGGCAGAAGTTTTAAGTTCGGAGATGATGTCTCAACTGATTTAATCGCGCCGGGAAGGCTTTTTCATCTGAGGTCAAATTTACCGGAACTGGCAAAGCATGTTCTTGAAGATGCTGACCCTGAATTTGCTAAGAAAGTAAAAAAGGGAGATTTTGTTGTCGGGGGAAGAAATTTTGGTCTTGGCTCGAGCAGGGAACACGCACCTGCGATAATGAAGATTGCTGGTGTCGGGGCTGTTATGGCCAAATCTTTTGCCCGCATATTTTTCAGGAACTGCATTAATATAGGTCTCCCGGCACTGGTATGCGATACTGATAAAATTGATGAGGGAGATATGCTTGAAATAAATTTAAGACAGGGAATTATTAGCAACAAGACAAAAGATATGAAAATAGACTTTAAACCTTTACCGGGAGTTATGATTAAGATATTAAATGATGGTGGACTGGCGGAACATATCAAGAAAAACAGGGGATTTAATTTATGAAGCACATAATAACATTAATACCAGGTGACGGAATAGGACCTGAAATTACCGATGCCATGGTAAGGGTGGTTGAAGCTACCGGAGTAAATATTGACTGGGATGTCGTAGAGGCAGGTGCAGAAGTTTACCGGAAAGAGGGTACCGTACTTCCCGATAGAGTTATTAAATCTTTAAAAAGTAACAAGGTAGGAATAAAAGGTCCAATAACCACTCCCGTTGGCACAGGTTTTAGGAGCGTTAATGTTGCAATGAGAAAAATGTTTGACCTTTATGCATGCTTGAGGCCGTGTAAAAGTTACCCTGGAGTTAAAAGCAGGTACAGCGATATTAACCTTGTGATAATAAGGGAAAATACGGAGGACCTGTATGCGGGGATTGAATTTAAAAAAGGAGAAGCTGGAACGAAAGAGTTAATAGAGTTCATAAAAGAAAAGAAGGATGCAGTAGTAAGGGAAGATAGCGGGATAAGCATCAAGCCAATTTCTGTGAAGGGTTCCGAAAAAATAATAAGGTTTGCCTTCAAATATGCACGAGAGAACGGAAGGAAGAAAGTTACCGGTATCCACAAGGCAAATATAATGAAATATTCTGACGGCCTTTTTCTGGATGTATTCAGGAAGGTTGCATCGGAATTTAGTGATATAGAAGCGGAAGATAGAATTGTGGATAATATGTGCATGCAGCTGGTGCAGAAACCCGAACTTTATGATGTTCTGGTTCTTCCAAATCTTTATGGAGACATAATTTCTGATCTTGCTGCGGGACTGGTCGGGGGATTGGGAGTTGCTCCAGGGGGAAACATCGGAGAAAGTACTGCGTTGTTTGAACCCACTCATGGGAGTGCTCCTAAATATAAGGGGCAAAATAAAGTAAACCCAACCGGGATAATGCTATCGGCAGTTATGATGTTGAAGCACATAGGGGAAAAGGAATCTGCCCATAAACTGGAATTGTCCATAGCAGAAAATATCAGGGAAGGCAGGTATGTCACTTATGATTTAAAACCTGATAGGAGTGATCCCACTGCTGTCGGTACCAGCGAATTTGCGGATGCAGTTATTAAAAAGATAAAAGAAAATAAGTAGAATAACTTCTGTAGTAAAGATTTTACGAATTTGGATATGCGCCTTCTTCTGTCATAACCCCGTTTATAAAGATTATATCATTATCCCCGCCGCCTGCCTTATTTATACCAAAGCTTTTAAGCATATAGCTCTCTCCGTCATTGCAGGTATAAACATAGGTAACTTCCCACGGGTCTTTTTCAGGAACAGCATTCATAATGCCGCTGGTTATAAGTGCGTCTGGATAGTCGGCTTCGGCAGGGTAGGTGCTTTTTTCTGAAGAATATACCTCAAGCGCTTTGGCAATATTACTCATTTCGGTTTCAGCTGCTGTTTCCTTTGCCTTATTAGTGATAAGCGTATATGAGGGAACAGCAATTGCTGTTAATATAACCAGCACAATTATAACTATCAGTAACTCAACGAGGGTAAAACCGCATGTTTTTTTAAAAAAATTAAGTCTTCCGGTAAACATTGGATAAAATTTATTAATATGTTTGTCTTTATTGGTCACAATAATATTCAATTTAAACATATTCTAACACAGGTATAACTATTTTCTTACATTATTTTTGTATTATAATAAGTTAAAGGGCTAAAAAAGTAGAATAATAATTTTTTAAGATTTGGGGTGAACCCTTAAGTTAGACACGATATTAACTTAAAGATAGAATAGCTGATGAGACTTACAAATACAAGAGATAGGAGGTCTCATCAGATGAAAAGAAGCAGAAGAAACTTTAGCAGTGAT
>JAYEJA010000007.1:0-6179 GCA_034660395.1 Actinomycetota bacterium | reverse complement strand
ATTTGTAAGTTATCCAAACACTGATCCTGGAAATAAAAATATTATAGATGTAATTAAAAAGTACGAAAATAATAATAATTTTGTTTTTTATAAAAATTTGGAAAGAAAATTATTTTTATCAATATATAAAAATAGTATGTTTTTAATTGGGAATTCATCATCTGGTATCATGGAAGCTGCTTCAATTCCAATTCCTGTTATTAATGTTGGTTTAAGACAAACTGGTAGATTGGCAAACGATAATGTAATATTTTGCAATACAGATAGAGGTTCAATTGACGATGCAATAAAAAAAGCGATTTCAGATGAATTTAAAAAGAAGGTTTCACAAATAAAGAATATTTACGGCGAAGGAAAAAGTTCCGAGAAAGCCTATAAAATAATAAAAAAAATAATAAAAGGCAATTATTTACAAAAATTATCATATAAAAAAGAAGATATTTTGGAGATTATATGAAAAAAGTTTTCATTATTGCGGAAGCAGGAGTGAATCATAATGGTCGTTTAGATTTAGCTTACCAGCTTATTGATGTAGCCAAAGATGCGGGGGCAGATGCAGTTAAATTTCAGACATTTAAAGCAGAAAATGTAGTTTCAAAATTAGCTGATAAGGCTGAATACCAGAAAAAGACTACCGGTTCAGATAAATCTCAATTAGAGATGATTAAGAAGCTGGAATTATCTTTTAAGGATTTTGCAAAATTAAAAAAATATTGTGATAAAAAAGGAATTATGTTTTTATCTACTCCTTTTGATCATCAGAGCATAGATTTTCTTTATGATTTAGTAGATATATATAAAATACCCTCAGGTGAAATAATAAATTATACTTATTTAAAACATATTGCAGCTAAAAATAAACCTATAATAATGTCAACCGGGATGGCAAATTTAGGAGAAGTAGAAGAAGCGATAAACACTATTAGGATAGTTAATTCGAAGGCAAAGATATCATTATTACATTGTACTACTAATTATCCCACTCCTTACGAGGAAGTTAATTTAAAAGCAATGCAAACTTTAGCTGCTGCATTTAAATTACCGGTAGGTTATTCTGATCATACTTTGGGAATAGAAGTACCTATTGCGGCGGTGGCTATGGGGGCAAAAATAATTGAAAAGCATTTTACTTTAGATAAAAATTTGATAGGTCCCGATCATAAAGCATCGTTAGAACCGGGTGAATTAAAGGAAATGGTAAAGGCGATAAGAAATATTGAAGTAGCATTGGGTGATGGAATAAAGAAGCCAAATAAAAGTGAAATTGAAATAATGAAAGTAGCCAGAAGAAGTCTTATTGCAACCAGGGATATTAGAGCGGGAGAAATAATAAAAGAATCAGATATAGCAATAAAAAGACCGGGGACAGGAATACTGCCAAAATTTAAAGAGATAGTTATAGGAATGGAGCTTATAAATGATATCAGGCAAGAGGAACCTTTTAGGTGGGAGAATTTTAAATGATTTCCGAAAAATGCAAAAAAATATTAATAAAGCCTAACTTTTCTTTAAAAGCAGCATTGAAACAAATAGACAAGAGTGCCTTACAGGTATTGATTGTAGTAGATGAGGAAGATAGGATTTTAGGGATTGTAACTGACGGAGATATGAGAAGAGCAATCATAAAAGGACTTGATTTTAAGACCCCTATACAGGATATAATGACTAAGAATCCTATTATAATATCTTATAAGAGCAATAAAGAGGAAGCCTTACGATTGATGAAAAAATATGAAGCAAGGCATATTCCAGTAGTTAACGAAAAAAATAAAATAATTGATATTTTTCTATGGAAGGATTTTTTAAAAAATGGTGAGGTAGCGTGTGCTATAAAGAGTGTTCCGGTAATAATTATGGCTGGTGGTAAAGGTAGAAGGCTCGACCCTTTTACTAAAATATTACCCAAACCCTTAATACCTATAGATGAGAAGCCGGTTATAGAAGTGATTATGGATAATTTTAAAAAATATGGATTTAGCAAATTTATAATTGCTTTAAATTATAAAGCCGAAATGATTAAAATGTATTTTGCAGAAAATCCTAATAATTATCAAATCGAATATATTCAAGAAAAAGATTTTTTAGGAACGATAGGGGCACTGTCTTTAATTAAAGATAGATTAGTGGGTACATCTATTGTTTCCAATTGTGATGTGGTAATTGATGCAAATTATGACGACCTGTTAAACTATCATAAACAAAATAATAATCAAATAACAATATTGGGAGTGAGCCGTAATATAAATATTCCTTACGGTATTTTGAATATGAAAAATGAGTGCGCGGATTTTGAGGAAATTATTGAAAAACCAGATTATCATTTTATTGTCAATTCCGGACTCTATATTCTAGAGTCAGAAGTCATTGATTTAATCCCAATAAATCAGCCGTTAGATATGCCTGATTTATTAGTATTAGCCAAGAAAAAGGGATTTAAAATACAGGTTTATCCCGCAAACTGTTCCTGGTTTGATATAGGAGAGTGGGAGGAATATAAGAAAGCGATGGAATATATAAAAAGATTTGGTGAGTAGTGAAGTAAAAAGTAAAAAATGAGAGATAAGAGGTAAAAAAGGAAAAGATGTACAAGGGAAAGACTATTTTGGGCTTAATTCCAGCAAGATGTGGGAGCAAAGGTCTTCCGAGAAAAAACATAAAACCATTATTAGGTAAACCCTTAATTGTATGGACAATTGAGCAAGCTTTAGCAAGTAAGTATCTTGATAGAGTGATTGTTAGCACAGATGATAAGGAAATTGTTGAGGTTTCTAAAAAATATGGGGCAGAAGTGCCGTTTATGAGACCAAAGGAATTAGCTACGGATGAGGCTAAAGGAATTGATGTGGTTTTACATACGATAGATTGGATAGAGAAAAATGATCAACTTTATGACTTGGTGATGTTACTTCAGCCCACATCTCCACTTAGAAAATCTGAAGACATTGATAAAGCAATAGAACTTTTAATTTTAAAAAAAGCAAAAGCAATTGTTTCAGTATGTGAAGTAGATCATCATCCTTTGTGGGCAAATATTTTACCCGAAGATGGATGCATGAAAGGGTTCATAAAAACAGAGATTATGAATAAAAGTAGACAAGAATTACCCGTGTTTTACAGGTTAAACGGTGCTATTTACTTCGCTTATTGTAATTATCTGAAGAGGCAGAAAAGCTTTTTCGGAAGAGACACTTTTGCTTATATAATGCCTCAAGAAAGGTCTATAGATATTGATGATGAGATAGATTTTAAGTTAGCAGAATTCTTGATGAAATAAATAAGGAGGAAAAAATATTTCTGATTTATTCAATTTTTCATATATCTTTAAACATAAGCTTTTCAAAAATACCTTTATTTATACAACTTCCAATGTTATAAGAAAAGCTATTCCATTTCTTCTTTTACCTATCTTAACCCGTTATCTCACGCCATCTGATTACGGTATTGTTGCTACTTTTCAAGTGCTATTAATGTTTATGGTAGTGTTCGTTGGGCTAAATATGCATGGCGCTGTAGCAATAAACTTTTTTAAAATAGATAAAAATGAACTTAAGGTTTATATTGGTAATTCAGCTTTAATTGTATTTATTAGTTTTTTTTTAACATTTGCCATCGTTTATTTTTTTAAAAATCCACTTTCTTACCTTATAAAATTTCCAGAAAATTGGTTACCAATTATAGCCGTAGTTGCTTTATCTCAGTTTTTTTTTACGCTTACCATCACTCTTTGGCGGGTAGAACAAAAACCACTACCATACGGGATATTTCAAATATTACAAACAATTCTTAATGTAAGCCTTTCTTTAATTTTTGTAGTTGCGCTTGGTTGGCAGTGGCAAGGAAGATTATTAGGTATAATTATTACATCTATTACTTTTGCTTTTGTAGGTGCTTTTATAATTTATAAGAGGAAATACATAAGTTTTTCTTTTAATAAAGGTTATGTTAAAGATGCCCTGTTTTTTGGCGTGCCACTTATCCCACATGCTTTAGGCGGATGGATAACAACGAGTATAGATAGAATTTTTATCAATTCTATGGTAAGCGTTGCTGCAACAGGCATATACGTAGTGGGCTATCAGGTAGGCATGATTATAGGTTTATTAGCCACTTCGTTTAATCAAACTTGGTCTCCATTCTTATTTGAGAAGTTAAAAGAGAATAAGCATTCTACAAAGGTAAAAATAGTTAAATTTACGTATTTATATTTTATAGGTATTATCGTTTTGGCTTTAATGCTAAGTTTTTTTGCTCCACCTTTCTTAAGATTTTTTGTTGGTAAAAGTTTTCATTCTGCATATAAGTATGTGCTGTGGATTGCCTTGAGTTACGCTTTTAATGGAATGTATTTCATGGTGGTTAATTATATTTTCTATGTAAAGAAAACTTATATTTTAGCCTGGATCACCTTTTTATCAGCAGTTATCAATATAATTTTGAATTGTTTCCTAATAAAAATCAATGGTGCAATTGGGGCGGCGCAAGCAACAACTATTACTTTTTTTATAAGTTTTATTCTCACCTGGGTACTAAGTGTGAGGGTATATAAGATGCCATGGAGATTAAAAACTAAAAGTGAGTAATAATTATGGATGCAGTTGATTTCATTAAGGAAATAGAGACAAAATATGATGTCAAATCTATAAAAGTAAAAGATATAGAAGTATGGCCTTTTCTGAGGACATCGTATTTTTTTGCTTATAATAACAAGTATAATTTTAATGCTAGAGAAATAAAGTCATCATTATGGACAAAAATCGAACGGGGGAAGAACATTCTTTATGGATTTTGGAGTTTATTTAAAAGATATGATTATATAGTTTTTTCTGATGTAGTTGAAAGAAGATTAATAAATGGGAGATACATAAACAAACTTGCTGAATTTTTGATATCTGAATTGGGAAGGAAAAGAGTACTCTTAGTAGAAAACCCAGCAGGTGGTTCACACTTTAAATACTCTCGGCTTTCAACTAAAAATATAATTTCACTAGATTTTTTTCTCGCTCTGTGTTATTTCCCTCCTTTACTAAAAAAAAAGTTTTCTACAGATAATGTACTAGTCTTAAAGCAAATTAATACAAACTATCATTTAAATATAAACTATCATACTTTAATCTCTAAATTCATTTGTTTCAGAAGTTTATTTAGACTTTTTTTTAGAGTGTATAAACCTAATAAAATATTTATAAGTGAGTACTACAATATAGTTCACCAAGCTGCCATATATACTGCTAAAAAATCGGATATAAAAACAGTAGAATTACAACACGGTGTTATAAATGATAAACACCCTGCCTATAATGTTTTTGCTGATTTAGATAAATCATTTTTCCCAGATTATCTGTTCACTTTTGGGGATTATGTTAAAAGGATATTTAGAAAAGAGAATTATTTTATAAAAAAAGAAAATGTTTTACCCATTGGTAATATGTATATTGATTATACTAACAACAAATATAAAGCATCAGAAAAAGTTACCCAAATGTTTAGTGATTTTAGGAAAGAATATAAGAAAATAGTAGCTATTTCTTCTCAGTGGGCATTAGAAAATAAATTGATAGATTTTCTTAAAAAATCAGCATCTTTAAGTAAAAATATTTTGTATATTTTTGTGCCCCGTGATGTAAACAAGGATTACTCACTTGCGAATTTTCCAGAAAATATTGTTATATTAAAAGACCTGAATGTTTATCAAATAATTAGAGAAGCAGACTTCCATTCTACATTATGTTCAACCTGTGCATTAGAAGCCCCAGCTTTAGGAGTTCCTAATATACTTATAAATATTGATGGTTTTGCTAAAAAGCATTACTTGAATTTGTTAACAAATCGAGATGTAACAAGATTTGCAGATACAGAAGAAGAACTTGTTGACATCATATTAAACTGGCATACAAAAACAAAAAGGGAAATAATGAGTTTACACAGAAACTTTTATAAACAAAATCATAAGGAGAACCTAAGGCAATCCTTGAAGATTATAAACAATGTATGAGGTTATAATAGATATTACAATTACAAGAAATATTTAATTTGGAGGAATAGAAATGGGAAGAGATTATCAAATGTGCAAAAGATGCGTGATGGATACAACGGATCCCGATATAGTTTTCGATGAACATGGCATTTGCAATCATTGCAAAGCTTATTTTGAAAAGGAGAAAAAAATCGTATTTAAGGGT
>JAYEJA010000006.1:0-28747 GCA_034660395.1 Actinomycetota bacterium | reverse complement strand
ACCTTTTATCGGTAGAAATAGGGAAAGAGCTAAAACTAAGTAAAGAAAAAATAAAACTTATTGAAATAGCAGCCCGTCTTCATGATATAGGTAAAATAAATATACCGCCTTCCATTCTTTCAAAACCGGGCAGATTGTCCGATATAGAATTTAATATAGTAAAGACACATGCCAGAGTCGGTTATGACATAATAAAAAGAATTGACTTCCAGTTTCCTGTAGCGGATATAATCCTGCAGCATCATGAAAGAATAGATGGTTCCGGATACCCACAGGGGCTAAAGGGGAAAGATATAATGATTGAGGCAAAAGTTATTGGAGTTGCGGACGTGGTGGAAGCAATGTCCTCGCACAGGCCCTACAGGCCCTCACTTGGCATTAAGGCAGCTATCAATGAAATTACCAAAAACAAGGGAAAGCTTTATGACCCAAAAGTCGTTAATGCCTGTCTAAAAATTATAAAAAGCAGGAAATTTTCTTTTGATAAATAATTAATCATTTTAAAATCCAAATATCTATCCGGTATTCTTTCTTTTTTTAAATGCAGAAATTAAGCTATTTTATAAGCATGCAGTCCCCGAAGCTAAAAAACCTGTAACCTTTATTTTTTGCCATCTCATAAGCTTTTAATATATTTTTTCTTCCTGCAAAAGCAGATATCATTACAAGAAGAGTTGATTTCGGCAAATGGAAATTGGTAATTATCCAATCAACACCCCTGAATTTGAATCCCGGGTATATGTATATGCCGGTGGACCCGCTATCCCCCATTATCTTCTTATGTCTTAACATTAAAGTTTCAAGAACCCTTACAACGGTAGTACCCACTGCTACAATTCTGTTACCGCTTTTTTTTGCATGCCTTATTTTTTCTGCCTCACATTCATCAATACTGTAATATTCACTATGCATTTTATGTTCCTCTATATTTTCTGTTGATATGGGCCTGAATGTATCAATTCCTATGGAAAGATTTAACCTGGCAAATACTATCCCTTTTCTTTCCAGCTTCCTTATCAGGCTTTTTGAAAAATGAAGTCCCGCAGTCGGAGAAGCTGAAGAGCCCCTTTTAGCTGCATATACCGTCTGGTAGCTGTCTTCTCTTATACCGGTATTTTTGATATAAGGGGGTAATGGGACTTCCCCGTATCTATCAAAAATTTCCTCCACAGGTAAATCAAACTCTACTACTGCCCTGCCGTAACCAAACTTAGATTTAACTGTAAAATGGTGCTCTCCTAAAAGAACACTATCAGAAGGTTTGAGTCTTTTCGAGGGTTTCAGCAAAACCATGTAATTGTTATCTCCTATTTTATTCAAGACGAAACATTCAATATTTGCTCCCGTCTTTTCCTTTTTTCCCTTTAATCTGCACCTTCTTACCCTGCTCTCATTTATAACCAGGACGTCGCCTTTTTTAAGGTAAGATAAAAGATTTAAGAATATGTCATGTTTTATACGGCCGTTTTTTTTATCAAGCACGAGAAGTCTTGATTCATCTCTTTTTTTAAGGGGTTTCTGGGCAATAAAATTTTTTGGAAGTCCGTAATCAAATAGCTCTATCTTCATTTTTCTTCAGGATTATTAAAAAGCCGGGGATTGCCTTCCTTTGCTATTCCCATATGACTAAAAGCCCTGCCTGTAGCCACTCTCCCCTTTGAAGTTCTCTTAATAAAACCAAGCTGCAGAAGGTACGGCTCGTAAACATCTTCTATAGTATCCGATTCCTCCCCCACAGATGCCGCAATGGTGCCTACTCCTACGGGGCCTCCGCTAAATTTTAAAACCAGTGCATCAAGTATTTTTTTATCAACCACTCCCAGCCCCAGCTTATCTATATCAAGTTTTCCCATAGCTTTCTCCGCTATATCTTTATCTATTACGCTATCGCTGTACATAAGAGCATAATCTCTTATTCTTCTCAGCAATCTGTTTGCAATCCTGGGGGTTCCCCTGCTTCTGCCGGCAATAATTTCCGCACCTTTTTCAGTCACGTCTATTTTTAATATTTCTGCCGACCTTTTAATAATCCTTACAATGCTGCCATTATTATAATAATCAAGCCTTATGTTAACGCCGAACCTGTCCCTTAACGGAGGCGCTACAAGGCCTATCCTTGTGGTCGCTCCTATTATTGTAAAGGGCTCTATATCGATCCTTATTGACTTTGCCGAGGGGCCCTTTCCAATTATTATATCAAGCTTGTAATCCTCCATTGCAGGATACAGTATTTCCTCCACATTCCTGTTTAACCTGTGAATTTCATCCACGAATAATACGTCAAACTTTTCCAGGTTTGTCAATATGGCAGCAAGGTCACCTGCTCTCTCTATGGCCGGTCCCGACGTAATCCTGAATCCTACATTCATTTCATTTGCAATTATCTCTGCAAGACATGTCTTTCCCAGGCCCGGAGGACCGGAAAGTATAACATGGTCAAGAGGCTCTTTCCTCTTCCTTGCAGATTTAATAAAAACCAGCAGATTTTCTACTATTTTTTCCTGGCCTATGAATTCTGATATATGCCGGGGCCTCAAGCTTTTATCAAGCTCCGCATCTACCTTCATATGCCTGGGATTTATATAATTATCATCTTTATTTTCATTATTTTCCTTTTTCATCTCAATCCCCGTTTTGTTATCCTAAATATTTTTTAGTGCCATCTTTAAAATATTTTCTACCTTTTCTTTTTCTAAAACGTCGCTTTCCAATCTGGATATTGCCTTTGCTGCTTCTCCTGTGCTATAGCCAAGAGTCCTCAGGGCCTGCTTTACCTGATATATTTTTTCATTTTCTTCCAGACAGGCTCCCTTTACGCCCAGTATTTTATCTTCCTCAATCTTATCCTTAAGCTCCAATATCATCCTCTCGGCAAGTTTATGACCTATCCCCGGAACTCTTCTTAACATGTCAACTTCCCTGTTGGTAATTATGCCTTTTATTTCCCTGGCGCTGTAAATTGACAGGGTGCTCAAGGCTATCCTGATAGATATTCCCGAAACGCCAAGTAATTTTAAGAAAAACTCCTTATCTTCAATATCTAAAAAACCAACAAGTTTCAATTCCTCTTCCCTAACATAGGTATAAATATCAAGCTCTACTTCCGAACCTGTATCAGGTATTTTTTCAAAAGTTCTGCTTGATATTAATACTTTAAATCCTATTCCTCCGGTTTGTATTACAAGGCTCGAAGGGGATTTTTTTATAACCTTACCAAATATTTTTGCAATCATAATAGATTATATTTACCTTTTGACTATTAAATTATTATATTATTTTATTTTACTCTCTAATAACTTTAACTTTATCCCTGAACTTCCTGTTGTTGGCATGGCACACAGATATAGCCATAGCGTCCCATGCATCATCTTTTCGGGGGAAAAAGTCATTCTTTACCCCCAGAATAGTTTTCAGCATATACTTTACCTGCTTTTTCGTAGCCCTCCCGTAACCAACAACCGCCTGCTTAACTTCAAGAGGAGTATATTCATATAACTTTATATTATTAACACTACCTGCCAGAACAGAAACCCCTCTTGCCTGACCCACATCCAGAGCCGTTTTTGTATTAACATTAAAAAAAAGTTTTTCAACAGCCAGACAATCAGGACAATACTTTTTTATCAAATTATTAATTTCTGTAAAAATTTTTTCCAGTCTTTCCGAAATCCCCATTTTTTTCTTTGTAATAACACAACCGGAATAAACAGGGAAATACTTACCCTTTTTTACATCAAGTACACTTACTCCTGTGGTTTCAAGACCCGGATCTATACCCAGTATCCTTATCCTATCATTCATAATTTTTAATATCTATAATTCAGTTAACATTTCATTCGATATTTCAAGATTCGTATTCACACTCTGGACATCATCGTGGTCATCCAGAGCATTAATGAGCTTCATTGCCTTTGCGCTTTCTTCTTTTGATAATTTTATAGTTGATTTTGGAACAAACGCGAGCTCCCCGGATTTAATTTTTATATTACTTTCTTTCATGGCATTTTTAACCTTTATTAAATCAACAGGCGAGGTCTTTATCTCGTAAAAGCCGTTATCTTCATCTATATCCTCGGCACCCATATCAATAACATTTAACATGAATTCTTCCCCATTCTTAATCTCTTTTTTTTCAACTATTATTACGCCCTTTCTTTCAAACTGCCAGCTTACGCTGCCTCCTTCCCCGAGTGTCCCATTATACCTGCCCAGTATATTTCTTATATCCGAGGCAGTCCTGTTGCGATTTTCGGTCATTACTTCAATCATTATTGCTATTCCGCCGGGTCCATATCCCTCGTAAGTTATACTCTCGTAATTTTCTCCTTCAATCTCGCCCGTGCCTTTTTTTATTGCCCTTTCTATATTACTCTGGGGCATATTGAATTCCTTGGCTTTTGAAATCGCATTTGCCAGAGATATGTTATCTTTGGGGTCGCTCCCCCCGCCTTCCCTGACAGCTACCATTATGTTCCTGCTTAATTTACCAAATATATTCCCTCGTTTTACATCTTCTTTTGCTTTTTTATGCTTTATTGAGTGCCATTTTGAATGCCCGGACATATTAATCCACTCCTTTATAATTTTTAATCATATTTAAAAAATACTCATGCACCCTTAAATCATCGGACAGTTCCGGATGAAAAGTACCTGCCATAACATTTTTATATCTTACCAGTACCGGTTCTCCATTAATTTCTGCTATTACCTTCACATTACTGCCTGTTCTTAGTATCTTTGGAGCCCTTATAAAAATAGCCCTGAAATTTTTATCTTGACCCGTCCTGGAAAAATTAATGCTAACCACCTCTTCAAAGCTATCTATCTGCCGCCCGTAGGCATTTCTTTTGACATCGATATTTATATAGCCCATGCCTTTGTCTTCGCCTTCAATATTTTCCGATACCAATACCAGACCTGCACATGTTCCGAATATTGGCCTGCCTTCATTATAAAATTTATCAAGAGCTTTCCTGAAATTATATTGTTTCAGCAGTTTTTTTATTGTAGTGCTTTCCCCGCCCGGGATAATAAGGCCATCAATACTTCTCAGTTGTCCCGGAAATTTTATCTCTACAGCACCTGCACCGCATTTTTTTATTTTCTCTATGTGTTCCCTGAAAGCTCCCTGAAGAGAGAGAACGCCAACCTTTATATCCAATACTTTTTACCACCCTCTATTTGAAATTATCTCCTCTTCCGAAAGCTTAGACACCACGGCGCCTTTCATAGCAGCTCCAAGGCCCTTTGAAACACGCGCCAGAACTTCAGGGTCATTATAGTGCGTTGTTGCTTCAACAATAGCACCGGCAACTTTTGACGGTTTTTCCGATTTAAATACTCCCGAGCCGACAAAAATTCCGTCTGCCCCCAGCTGCATTATCATCGCAGCATCCGCAGGAGTGGCAATTCCGCCTGCAGAGAAATTTATAACCGGCAGGCTCTTATTTTCATGAACATATAAAACCAGGTCATACGGAGCTCCCATCTCCTTTGCAGCCGCCATAAGCTCCTCCTCCGGCATTGAGGAAATCCTTGCAATTCCGTCTTTTATGCTTCTCATGTGCTTTACTGCCTCTATTACATCACCGGTACCCGCTTCTCCCTTGGTTCTTACCATGGCTGCGCCTTCTCTTATTCTTCTCAATGCTTCTCCAAGATTCGTAGCACCGCAAACGAACGGGACTTTGAAATTCCATTTATTTATATGATACTTTTCATCAGCCGGAGTCAAAACTTCGCTCTCATCTATATAATCAACTCCTATTGATTCCAGTATCTGCGCTTCAGCAAAGTGGCCTATCCTGGCTTTTGCCATAACGGGAATGGATACCGCATCCATTATTTTTAATATAACTTCCGGATCCGTCATTCTGGCAACTCCTCCCTCAGCCCTTATATCAGCAGGAATTCTTTCCAGCGCCATAACAGATACCGCGCCTGCATCCTGGGCAATTTTTGCCTGTTCAGGTGAAGTTACATCCATTATCACTCCGCCTTTAAGCATCTGTGCAAGTCCTGTTTTTACTTTTAAAGTACCTTTTTCCATATATTTAAAACACCTCCACTTATATTATACTCCCACACCCAAAGACATATTTTCAAGTCTTTTTATTCTTTCTTCCGCAGAAGGATGTGTACTGAATAAATTGTTAAAAGATTTCTTTTTGCCCTCGAATGGATTTGCTATAAATAAATGAGCAGTTGCATTACTGGCAGCTTTTACCTGGCTTTGTTTGCTTATCTTACGCAGCGCACTTGCAAGTCCAGCCGGATATCTTGAAATAAACGCTCCGGTCGAATCAGCAAGAAACTCCCTGTTCCTGCTAACCGTCATCCTTATCAGAGTAGCAATCATCGGTGAAAGAATCAAAAACAAGAGGCCCAGGCCCAGCAATACCAGTGAAATTATTCCGCCACCTGAAGACTTGCTTGTTCTCCTCCTGCCGCCCCCAAAGATAAAACTTCTCAGTATTATATTACTTATAATGGCAACCATTCCCACCAGGACCACTATTATTGTACCAAGCAGTATGTCGTAATTTTTTATATGAGAAAGCTCATGAGATATTACTCCCTTAATTTCTTCATCATTCAGGTTATCAAGCAGGCCGCGCGTAAAAACAACCACCCCGTGTTCCGGGTTGCGCCCCGTTGCAAAAGCATTCATTCCGGTATCCTCAATCATGTATATCCCGGGCATCGGTATACCCGCTGCTATGGAAAGACCTTCCACCATATAATAAATCCTGGGGTTTTCCGCCCGCGATATCTGCTTTGCCCTTGTAAGCCTGAGCACAATTCTATCGCTGAAGTAATAGCTTGAAAAACTCATTATAACAGCAAGTATAAGTGCTAATATCATAAAAAGAATTGAGTAACTTCTGCTTATTCCGTAACGATAGTCTATATAATAACCCAGGGCAAAACTCATCATGGTTATGAATACAACAAACCCGATTATTATAAAAACCGTTTTTGCCCTATTTTTGGCAATATGTTCATACATCTTTTTTCACTCTCTATTTCTTGTATTTGGAATCTTACTAAAATTCCACCTTAACCGGCCTTCTGGCTTCAGGTTCTTCAATCTCGAAATAATCCCTTGAAGCAAACCTGTATATCCTGGCAAAAATATTCCCGGGAAACGTCTGAATCCTGGTATTAAATCTCATAACCATGTCATTGTAAAATTGCCTTGCATAGGCAATATTGCTTTCAATACCGTTAAGCTGTTCCATAAGTCTTGAAAAATGCTGGTCTGCTTTGAGATTCGGGTAATTTTCAGACAGTGCAAAAAGTGACTTCAGGGCACCTGTAATCATATTCTCGGCTTCCGCCTGGTCCTTTACGTCTTTTGCATCAATACCCATCTTTCTTGCACGTATAACTTCCTCCAGTGTTTCCCTCTCATGTTTTGCGTAACCCTTTACAGTTTCTACAAGGTTCGGTATCAGGTCATACCTTTTTCTCAGCTGGACGTCAATCTGCGACCATGAATTATTAACCTTATTCCTAAGTGATACCATGGAATTAAACATTCCAATAGAAACCAAAAGTAAAACTATAATTACCCCGGAAATAACAAGCAGAGCTATAATAGCGCCAGGCAGCATAATAAACCTCCCTGCCTTTTTAATAAGGCCGCCTAATTTTATAAAAATATATTTTATATTTTGCTGCTCCAGAAATAAACAACTTTAGATTATATCATATTAATAACAGCAAAAATATAACTCACGCAGTGCAACTTGAATGGTTTTATTCAATGCCAATATTATTTTTACACAAAAATTTTTTTATGGTATATTTCTTCTATTGCCTAACAGGTATCATAAATTATACATTTTCGGGAGGATTTTAATGGATAGTAAAAGTTGCTCCAAGACCAGGGTTATCGGCCTCATCTCAGGTAACGGGACTGGAAAAACTTCTCTTGCGGAATGCATGCTCTTTAATTCTAAAACAACCGACAGACTGGGAACCATATCATCAAAAAATACTGTTTCAGACTTCAGTTCACTTGAAACCAAAAAAGGGTTCAGCATTGATTCATCAATACTGAATTATAAATGGAAGGATTCCCTTGTAAACCTTATAGACTGTCCCGGATATATGGATTTTATCGGGCAGGTTCAGTCAGTATTAAAGGTTATAGACAGTGCGATCGTTGTTATTGATTCAAAAACAGGAGTCCAGGCGCCTACTGAAAGAATGATAGAACTGCTTTCTAAAAACCCCGGGCCTATGTTCTTCGTATTGAATAAAATGGACCTGGAGAATATAAATCACTCAAAAATCATCCAGGATATTAAGAATAATTATAATTTAAATATAGTCCCCATTACAGTACCTGTTAACAGTGGTGAAAAATTTTCAAAAATCATTGATATATTACAGAACCAGTCATATGAGTATAATGATAAAAGTCCCGAAGGATCAAAAATCCCCACAGATGAAAACATTAAATCTAAAATTGAGACCAATCATAACGAACTTTTCGAATCTATCGTAGAAACAGATGACAAGCTTTTAAATAAGTACCTTGAAGGTGAAGAAATCAGTGGCGATGTATTAAATGAAGTATTTAAAAAGGCAGTGACTTCCGGCAAGGTAATTCCATTATTTTCCATCTCTGCAGAAAAAAATACAGGAATTGACATATTAATGAATTACATAAACTCGCTGCTGCTCTCGGCTTCCGATATAGAACCGATTAAAGTAAAAGATTTAAAAAAAGATTCTGAAACGGAAATAAAACCATCACCTGACGGTCCGCCTCTAGCATATGTCTTTAAAACAATGGCAGACCCCTACATCGGCAAATTATCCATATTCAGGATTTTTTCCGGTTCCTTTAAAATAAATGAAAGTTATTATATATCCGGAACATCCAGAGCGTATAAGTTCACCAATTTATTTAAGCTCCAGGGGAAAGACCAGATTGATACGAATGAAGCTGAATGCGGTGATATTATAGCCGTTTCCAAAATAATGGATATCTCGAACGATGATACAGTCTCCACGCAGGATAATCCTTTAAAAATACCCGAATCGGAGTATTTCTCTCCTACCCTGCCAAAAGCTGTAATACCCAAAAGCAAGGGCGATGAAGAGAAAATCGGAAATGGTCTTTCCAAGCTGATACAGGAAGACCCCACCCTTAAGCAGGAGATGGACCTTGAAGTCCACCAGAATATAATCTGGGGAATTGGAGAACTTCATCTTTCCATTGCCAGAGAAAAGTTAAAAGAAAAATTTGATGTTGATATCGACCTTCTAACTCCCGATGTCGCTTATAAGGAAACTATAAGAAAAGATTCTAAAGCGGAATATAAATATAAGAAACAATCCGGCGGCAGGGGTCAGTACGGTCATGTTTTTTTAGAGATAAAACCGCTCTCCAGCGGCAGCGGCTTTGAGTTTAAAGACAGCATATTCGGAGGGGCAATCCCCAAGGGTTACATACCCGGCGTAGAAAAGGGCATAAAGGAGGCACTTCAGAATGGTGTTCTCGCAGAATACCCGGTAGTAGATGTCAGCGTGAATTTATACGATGGTTCATATCACACGGTAGATTCATCTGAAATGGCCTTCAAGATAGCTGCTTCCATAGCATTTAAAAAGGGTATGCAGCAGGCTTCACCTGTTATACTTGAGCCGATAATAGAACTTGAAATCATAGTTCCCGAGAAATATATGGGTGATATAATTGGAGACATTAACGCAAAAAGGGGAAAGATTATTTCCATGACCCCCATCGAGAATAAAAAACAGCTTATAAAAGCTACGATACCCCAGTCCGAATCCTTTAACTATACTATTGACCTCACTTCACTGACCCGGGGCAGAGGAAGATTTTCTCAAAAATTCTCTAATTATGAAGACCTGCCTCCAAATCTGGCACAGAAGATAATTGAGGAGAGGAAAAAAGAGAAAGAATGAGAAGAAAAAGAAAAAATCGCATATTCCTGCTGGACAGGGCACCGTATATACTATTTGTCCTGATACTTATAATAACCATAATTGTATTTTTTTCTGTTAGGAGCTGTACGCCTTTTAACTTTTTTTCATCGGTCCAGGAAGATAGTGAAGACGGCAATATGGAATATACCTTATTTATTGCCTCGCCTACCAATAATAAAGTCTTTAACTTTATTAACCAGAATGAAACGGTGCCGGTTGAAATAAGGGCGCAGGAAGTTGAAAGCACAGACTACAACATAAGAGTCGTTGTAAATGACAGTGAGATAAAAACATTCAGTTCACCACCCTATGAATATAACTGGAACCCTGGAAGCTCCGGCGAATATGAAATTAAAGCCCAGCTTATAGATGAAACCGGGGAAACCATAGCAACATCAAATATGGTAAGCTTTACGGTACAATATGAAGAAGAACCCAAAGATGAAACCGCGGAAAGCATGGATATTGAAGAAAAGAAAAATCAGGTTTTAACAAACGCTGTCTTCAGGACAAATAATACCATACCAACAGGCATTCCAATATTTTCATACAAATGCTATATACCGCCCGTTATAGACGGCAGTATTCAGGAATGGAACAAGTTCGAGATTTTTTCAGCTTTTGAGCCAACCATAAAAAAAGAGAATTATACGTCCCATACTGACGTATCAGGCACATTTTATTCCTGCTGGGATGACGATAACTTCTATATTGCCATACAGGTTACTGATGATGTATTCAGCCAGAACTATACGGGCAACCAGATAAACAAGGGTGACAGCATAACCATCGTACTTGATACGGAACTTGAAGAAGATATGCAGATTCCCTTTTACAATAGCGATGATTACCAGCTTGACCTGTCACCCGGTAATTTTGCCGGTACACTTGCAGAAGCATTTATCAGCTGGCCTTCCAGTTCACCTCCAGGGGGTGTATTGATTTCTTCAACCAGTCTGTCTAATGGATATATAATTGAGGCAAGTATTCCCTGGTATAACTTCCCAAATTATATAGCGGAAGATGAAAGTGTAATTGGATTTACCATATCCATACTTGATACCGATAACCTTGATACCACAGAGCTTGTAATCTCATCGTCAAAAACATTTGACCTTAATAATGTATCTACCCTTGGAGCCATAGCGCTTATAGATGTTGGAGATATCCAGAGCGAAGAAGAAGATGTTACAGAAGAGGAAGAAGAATCCGAAGAATAAGCTCTCAATAATTGTTTCTAAAAGGTAAGATAATTAGTATTTTTTATCCCATCATATTTAAGATAGAAGTGCCCTGTCATCTGCAAATTCCTTGCCGCTGGCAACCTCGAAACGCTCAAGGAGGTCTTCAACGGTAAGTTTCTTCTTTTCCTTTTCCTTTATATCCAGGATAATCTTTCCTTCATACATCATCATTAATCTGTTGCCGTGATTTATGGCATCCCGCATATTATGGGTCACCATCAGTGTAGTAAGATTGCTTTTATTTACTATTCTATCCGTAATCCCCAGCACCTTTTTTGCAGTTCTGGGGTCAAGTGCCGCAGCATGCTCATCCAGAAGAAGCAGTTTAGGCTCTTTCAGTGTTGCCATTATAAGTGTCAGAGCCTGCCTCTGACCCCCTGAAAGGAGCCCCACTTTTATATTAAGACGATTTTCCAGTCCAAGCCCCAATTTTTTTAACAGTTCCCTGTAATTTTCACGTTCTTCCTTCCTAATGCCCCACCGGAGGCCGCGTCTTTTGCCCCTGCGAAGAGCCAGCGCCAGATTTTCTTCAATTTCCATATCAGAAGCCGTACCCATCATAGGGTCCTGAAATACCCTGCCCAGAAATGCAGCTCTCTTATGCTCGGATAATTTGGTTACGTTACTGCCCTCAATTATAATCGAGCCCCTGTCAACCCGGTAAACTCCTGCTATGCAATTGAGTAATGTTGATTTTCCGGAACCATTACTGCCAATCAATGTAACAAAGTCTCCTTCATCAAGCTTAAGACTTACATCGTGCAGCGCCACTTTTTCATTTATGGTGCCTCTATTAAATATCTTTGTTATTTTTTTTACACTTAACATTTACTTACCCCACTTAACGGATTTTTTCAACGGTTTTAGGTATGAACGGAATACCGGAAGTGAAAGCGCTATTGCTACAGTGATTGCCGTAAACAACTTTAAATCATTTGCCGGCATACCGAGTTTTAATACCATTGCAATTATTACCCTGTAAACAATTGCCCCCAGTGCAAGCGATACAAGCCTGCTGGCAAACCCTCTTCTTCCAAACAGAACCTCTCCTATAATAACAGATGCCAGACCTATAACTATTGAACCTATACCCATCTGTATATCGGCAAATCTCTGGCTCTGGGCAATCAATGCACCGGCAGTTGCCACCAGGCCGTTGCTGAGCATAAGCCCCAGTATAATTGTTGTATTTGTATTTATTCCCTGTGCCCGGACCATCTGGGGATTGCTGCCTGTAGCCCTTATTGCACATCCTATTTCCGTTCCGAAGAACCAGTATAAAATACCAATAATAGCACCGACAATAATTATGCCCAGTACAATGACCGAAACTATCGATCTCAAACCCATTTCCTCAAAAACAGTGTAGGCGGTATTAACCTGAAGCAGCGATATATTCGCCCTTCCCATAATTCTTAAATTGATTGAATAAAGGGCAATCATGGTTAGAATGCCTGAAAGCAGTGAAGGAATCTTAAGCTTGGTATGAAGCAGGCCTGTTATAAGGCCTGCCCCAAGACCTCCAAAAAATGCAAGGACAATTGCCACATAAGGATTAACCCCTCTGGTTATCGATATTGAAGCAATAGCTGCCCCCATGACGATGCTGCCTTCTACCGTTAAATCTGCAATAGTTAAAATACGGTAGGTAATATAAACACCTATGGTAACAATCGCCCATAGCAAGCCCAGTGAAATTGCCGCTGTTAATATTTGCAACATATTTTTATTAATCCATATTCTATTTTTCCAAAGGTAAAAGGGCTTGCAGTACCCTGTCCTTATCTATAGAATTAACTGTTTTTTAATTTTTTACTCTATAATATATTCCGTAAGGTCCTCTGGAATCTCCAGGCCAATTTCCTCTGCCACATCACCATTGATTGCAAAATCAAAATCATCAGCAGATTCAATTGACATTGTAGCAGGCTCAGCCTCTCCTTCTAAAATCTCTATTGCCATAAGACCAGTCTTGTATCCAAGGTCATAATAATTGATTCCCAGCGTAGCCAGACCGCCACTTTCTACCATTCCTGACTCCCCGCATATCACAGGAGTCTTTGACTCAGCAGTAACACCATGGATGATAGGCATTGAAGAAGCCATAGTATTATCTGTTGGAAGATATATGGCATCACATTCTCCAACAATAGATTGTGCTGCCTGCTGAACCTCATTAGAGTTGGTTACAGTTTTTTCAGTATAGGTGAGGCCAAGTTCCTCTATTACCTCTTTTGCAATAGCTGCCTGGACGATAGAGTTATCCTCGCTGGAAGTGTAGATAACACCCACAGTCTCAGCATCAGGCACAAGTCTTACCAGCAATTCTATCTGTTCCCTTATCGGATTCATATCTGTAGTACCGCTGACATTGCCTCCCGGTGCTTCATTTGACTCTACCAGCTTTGCTGTTTCATAATCAGTAATTGCCGTTCCGAGTATTGGAATATCTGTAGTCTTCCCCGCTATAGACTGCGCTGAAGGAGTTGCTATAGCAAGAACCAGGTCCACGTTATTACCCACGAACCTGTCACTTATGGTTGACAGATTACTCTGGTCTGCCTGCGCATTCTGGACATCAATTGTAATGTTTTCACCATCTACATAACCGTTGTCCTCCAGTGCGTCTATAAATCCATCTCTTGCAGCATCCAGCGCGACATGTTCAACATACTGGATAACGCCTATGGTTATATCTTCAGACTGACCGGTACAGCCGGAAAGCACCATAACCACAGCCACAACTGCCATTAGTACAAAAATCACTATTCTTTTCAAGTTAGTTCCTCCTTAATATTTATTTTCCCCAAATATATTGCGTTGTATTATAACATAATATATTACCTAAAAAAATTACTTAATCCTTTTATTTTGAATAATTTTTAAGCCCGTCTCTATAGTAGAAGTGGACAGTTACTAAATTTTTTATAGGATTTTTTCTGACCCTGAATAAACCTCATCAACTTCAATAGAAACAGCCCCTCTACCCGGGTGTTCCGGGGGGTTCCATTCTTTCATGTCATCAAAGAACGGCCCGCTTTTATGATAAGATAAAGTGCCCTTTATCTGATAGGATTTGTCCTCTTCCGTAATAAACAGGACAGACGCCATTCCTCCGGATAATATGTTTCTTTTTGTTTTGTCAAAATAATTATCTGCAATTAATATAGTTCTTCTGTCAAATAATGAAACGCAGCTTGCATAAATCGCATTGGGCACTCCATTTTTACCTACAGTAGTAAAAACGACGGGGCCCTTTTTGTTATTCCATTCCTTTATTATATTTTCCTGTAGTTTTTTCATTTTTTCCTTTCTAATTTTATTGCTTCTATATATAAATTAAAAAATATTTTCTATTAATAAATAGTTATAGAAATTACGCCCCTGTAAATAAGCTCTGAAATATAGCCAAAAATTAACCAGAAAGGCAGATACAGTATATTTACAACTCCCAGCAGTGCCCACCTCCCTTTATATTCCCAGGGGCATTTCTTTATCGTCAGCTTTAGTATATAACCATAGATAAATTCCCCAATAAATATAACAGCAACATAAATAAAGCCCCTTACAGCAAAGGGCATAAAATATATTAACCTGTAAAGGGGACCAATTATAACTCCCCATATTCCATACAGGGAAACATCCATAAGTAAGACCTCCCCTTTAAAGAAATATTTTTAAATCTTATATAATCGTGAATTGAAGAAAAAAATACCTCAACTCCGACCCCGAAAAAGCTAAAAACTAAAAATAAAGTAAGATACTTCATACCCGGATATTATCATTTTAACTTTTATTTGCCAAAAAATATGGCAGTAAAAAAAAATTTTCGGAGCTTTAATCAAATTGGCCTTACTCTTACATTATTGTTACAATATCACCAATTAATTCACTATTTTATGAAATGTTAAACTATAAAAGCAAAGATATTAAAACTTATGATATAAATATTTCCGGAATCGTCCAGGGAGTCGGATTCAGGCCCTTTATTTCCAGACTTGCACATAAATATAAATTAAAGGGGAATGTATCCAACACCACGGAAGGCGTTACCGTAAAAATTAATTCTTCTGACATCGGTATAGTTAATAAATTTATATCAGACATTAAAAATTTAAAGCCTCCTGCCGCGGTTATAGAGGAACTAAACATAAAAGAAGCGGATTTAAAGAATTACAAAAGTTTTAAAATAGTAAAAAGCAAAGAAACAGAAGAAAAATTTCAGCTTGTATCCCCTGATATTGCCACATGCAGACTCTGCCAGAAAGATATTAATAATAAGAAAGATTTAAGAAGATATTACTATCCCTTTACCAATTGCACCAGCTGCGGGCCAAGATTTACCATAATAAAGAAAATGCCATACGACAGGCCAAATACCACCATGAAAAATTTTAAAATGTGCAGTGACTGCATGGAGGAATACGAAGACACCGGCAACAGGAGGTTCCATGCACAGCCAAACGCCTGCAGAAAGTGCGGTCCCGAACTATTTCTTACGGATAAAAACGGCAAGATGGCAGACTTAAAAAATCCGATTATTTCTGCTTCAGAGCTTCTTAATGATAATAAAATAATAGCCATAAAGAGCCTTGGCGGTTTTCAGATTGCATGCAGCGCACTGTCTGATAAAACCGTATCAATTCTCCGAAAAAGAAAGAACAGGCCGGTAAAACCTTTTGCCGTAATGTTTAAAAATATACACTCAATTAAGAAATACTATCATATCGGTACTTTAGAAGCAGAAAGTCTCATGTCTTCCCGGGCGCCGATTGTTCTTGTCAGAAAAAAAACAGAAAACTATCCTCTCTCCCGGCAGGTTTCAATGTATAACGGATATGAAGGTGTAATGCTGCCTTATACACCCATTCATCACCTCCTTTTTAACAATGTCGATGTACCGCTTATAATGACCAGCGGTAATCTGTCAGAAGAACCCATAGCTTCAGAAAATAATGAAGCCCTGGGAAGACTAAGGAATATTTGTGACTACTTTCTTATGCATAACCGCGATATCTACTCCAGATATGATGACTCCGTTATAAGAATTTTCAATGGTAAGGAGATGATGATAAGAAGAGCCAGGGGGTATGCGCCCTACCCCGTAAAGCTTGATAGGGACACCGGTAAAAAAGTTATATTCTCGGCAGGGGCGCATAATAAAAATAATTTCTGCTTCCTTGTAAAAAATTACGCAATTGTAAGCCAGCATATAGGCGACCTGGATGATCCTGAGTCAATTAAGTTTTATAATTCTGCTTTCAGGCATTACGGGAAATTATTTAACATTGAAAGTATTGATACAGCTGCATGTGACAAACATCCTCTTTATGCTTCTACCAGGTTTACAAAATCAATTAAAATCGTTAGTAAAAATATTAAAGTGCAGCATCATAAAGCCCATATTGCCAGCGTAATTGCTGAAAATAAAGTAAGTGACAGAATTATTGGATTTGCCTGGGACGGAACCGGATACGGCGATGATGGAAAAATCTGGGGCAGTGAAATATTCATTGTTAACAGGGACCTTAATTTTAAAAGAGCCGGACACCTTTTGGAAAAACCTCTTCCCGGAGGTGAAATTACAATAAAAAAACCTTATAGGATGGCAGTATGCTACCTGTATAACCTGTGGAAGGAAAATAATGTTACCCATGATGGAGACAGCAACTTCCCTCAATTCTTATATAAATACTTTCCATTTTATAAAAAAATAATATCAACGGCAGAAATTGATATCATTACCAGGCAGATTGGCACCGGATTTAACAGCCCTGTCACAACCAGTATGGGGCGTCTTTTTGACGCTGTAAGCTCGGTTCTTAACTACACGCATATATCCAGTTATGAGGGCGAGGCAGCTGTACGTCTTGAGATGGCCGCCGGCCAAAAAAATAAAAGCAGATATAAAATTAAAATTACCGGTTCTTATAACAGCAGCAACTATATAATAGATGACTACTATATTTTTTCGCAGATAATTGACGATATAACCGGTAATATTCCACATGATATAATTTCATCTAAATTTCATCTCACCCTGGCATATATAATACTGGAAATAAGCCGCAGAATAAGAGAAAATAGCAGAATTGACAGGATTGCATTAAGCGGCGGTGTGTTTCAAAATAATTATTTAATGAACAATTGCTTTTCCTTATTGAAAAAGAATAACTTTAAAGTATACTCAAATTTTAAAGTTCCGGTAAATGACGGCGGTATTTCCCTGGGGCAGGCATATATCGCCGCCCGTAAATTACGATTATAGAAAGGATATTTCTTATGTGCCTGGCGATACCGGCAAAAATTATAAGTATAAATAAAAATACGGCAGAGGTTAAAAGCCTTGGAGTAAGAAAAGAAATTGATATATCGCTTGTCCCGGATGTTTCAGAGGGAGATTTCGTAATAGTCCATGCAGGGTTTGCGATACAGATTGTAGATAAAGAAGACGCTTTAGCCACCCACGGTTACTGGAGGGAATACTTAAAGTGAAAAATAATATTAAAGAAATGATTAAATCACTAAATGGCTGCGCAGCAGATAGACCTGTTAATATAATGGAAGTATGCGGAACACATACCATGAGTATTTCAAGGCATGGTATCCGCCAGGTTATTCCTGAAAAAACCAGTCTTATCAGCGGACCCGGCTGTCCTGTATGTGTTACTTCAGCCAACGATATAGATATAATGCTTGAAATTATAGACAGCTATGATGTAACAGTATTCACTTTCGGAGATATGCTCAGGGTACCCGGAACCAGGTCAAGCCTGTATGCCAAAAAATCGGAGGGCAGGGATATAAATATATGTTATTCCCCTGCAGATGCCCTTGACTTTGCCGTAAAAAATCCCGATAGAAAGGTTATTTTTATAGCAATTGGATTTGAAACGACAATACCGCTGACTTCAGTCATCTTAAAAAGAGCTTACCAGATGAAAACCGGTAATTTTTATATATATAATACCCATAAGCTAATACCGGAAGCTCTTGAAGCTCTTATAAGTGATAAACAGGTTAAAATTGATGCTTTCTTATGCCCCGGGCATGTTTCTGCCATTATAGGAAGCAGGCCATATGATTTTATTGCAAAAAATTATAATATACCATGTGTCATAAGCGGTTTTGAGGCCCATGATATACTTGAATCTATTATTATGATATTTGACCAGATAAAAAAAGATGAACCGGATGTCGAGATTCAGTACAGCAGAGTTGTAAGGGAAGAAGGAAATCCAGAAGCCGTAAAGTCAATTTATGAAGTATTCAAAAAAGTAGATTCCTGCTGGAGAGGACTTGGAATTATCAAGGGCAGCGGTCTTAGATTGAAAAAAAAGTTCTTAAAGTTTGACGCGAAAATTAATTTTCCCGTAAAAAAGGTTATATCCCGTGAACTTCCCGGCTGTGAGTGCGGGGAAATCTTAAAAGGCTTAAAAAAGCCCTATGAATGCAGGCTTTTTTCAAAAGTATGCAAACCCGAAAACCCGATAGGTCCCTGCATGGTTTCCAGTGAAGGATCCTGTGCCGCTTATTATAAATATGAAAAAGAAAGATTATGACATAAGGCCAAAATTAATAAATATTATGGAACCAGAAAAAAATAAAAAAATTTTTAAAGACAAAATAATACAGCTTTCCCACGGCGACGGAGGAATAAAAACTTCGGAGCTTATCAGTAATCTAATCCTTAAATATTTCGGAAACAAAACTTTAAATAAGCTTATGGACAGTGCCGTAATAAAGGGAAGCAGCCAAAAAATCGCCTTCACCACCGATAGTTTCGTAGTAAATCCGATATTTTTCCCCGGAGGTGATATTGGCAAACTTGCTGTTTGCGGAACCATAAATGACCTTGTCACCTCCGGCTGTACCCCTTCCGGCCTGAGTCTCTCATTTATTCTTGAGGAAGGATTTGCTGTTAAAGATTTGATAAAAATATTGTCTTCAATGAAAAAAGTCCTCAAAGAAAGCGGAGCGGTAATTGTGACCGGAGATACCAAAGTCGTTGAAAGAGGAATTGCCGATAAGATATATATAAATACTTCGGGAATAGGATTTATACCCGATAAACTTGATATTTCACCTTGCAGGATAAAGGAGGGCGACGCTATTTTATTAAATGGCGATATCGGAGAACACGGTGCCGCAATCCTTGGGGAAAGAAAAGAATTTGATTTTAAATCAGATATTAAAAGTGATTGCGCTCCGCTGTCTTCACTGGTTAGTGACATAATTTCAGTATCCTCCAATATACATGCACTGAGAGATGCTACCCGGGGAGGGCTCGCCTCTATCCTTTTTGAACTTTCAGAAGCGTCAAATACCACTTTTGAGATTCACGAAGAAAAAATACCCGTTAAAAAGGAAGTTAGAGGAATATGTGAATTCCTGGGCCTTGACCCCCTTTATATGACCAATGAAGGTAAAATGGCCGTTTTTGTGGATAAAAAGGATGCTGAAGCGGTCCTGAATAAAATGAAAAAAAATAAGTATGGAAAGAACAGCCGCATTATTGGAAGAGTTTCTGGAAAAAATAAAGATAAAAGCGGAAGAGTTTTTTTAATAACGGAACTTGGAACAAGAAGAATCCTTGACCTTCAGTACAGCGAACAGCTTCCAAGGATATGCTAACATGAAGTGTTTTTAATTATGGCTTCACTCAAATTATAAATTTAGTTCTTTTTTTATCCTCGCAATTATCCCGGGGATTTTTTCTTCCACACCGGAAGAAAGATTTTCACCAAAATTTATGTTCTTTGGTTTAACACCAATTATAAGTATCTCCGTATCTATCCTTAATTCTTTTATTAGCTTTAATATATCCGAAAGGTTAAAGTCATGAAGTGATAAGCTCTTATGGTCTCCTTTTATAAATTCGTCAATATCATCCTTTCTTATACAGGCCACTTCTCCCGTATTCCTACCTATATCTATTGCGTCTATTATTATTATTTTTTTGCATTCCTTTGCAAGGAATAACAAATCAGTTCCCGAAGTTCCGCCGTCAATAAGCTCAACTTCCTTAAAGGAGTCAAGCTTTTTTAATTCCTCGATAACTCTAATGCCTATTCCGTCATCAGACATGTATCTGTTACCAAAACCGATTATTGTTACATCCGTTTTCATATATCTGTCATTATCAGAAATATTTTTGCCTGCAGAAAATATCATGCATGCGTAAGATACATCATATAATAAAAATTAAGGTTAGAATTATTATTCTATCTGTTTATAAGCTTAACATTTAAAAAATGCGTTGAACAGGATATACACGGGTCATAGGCTCTTATCAGCATTTCGCAGGCAAGTTTTATTTCATCCTCGCTCTTATCTATTATCCCGGGAACCAGCGCTTTCATATCATTTTCAATATTGGCATAATTCATATTTGTAGGTATTATTAAATTTGCTTTTTTTACTCTTCCCTTATTATAGCTGTAACCATGAATAAGAAGCCCTCTTGGCGCTTCTACTACTCCAACTCCTCTTCCTGAAGCCGGCCTGATATTTGCCATCTTTCTATCTTCATCAAGACCGTCCGCAAGAATTCTGTCAATTAACCTTATGCTGTCATCAACACTGTGAACAATCTCAACAAACTGGGCTATATTATTCATATAAGGATTGCAGCATGGAGCTTTCAGCCCAAGCGCATCGGCATATTCCTTAGCATTATCGGAAAGTTTTTCATGGTTATTGTTAAACCTTGCCAGGGCACCAACCATATAAGAATCCCTGCTTGCCCGGCAGTGCTTAGCAGTTGAATGTTTCACTACTTTCTCATTTATCCTATCAAGATAATCCTGGTCATCTATCTCCCATCCGTCAGTTGACTTAATATTGCCATCATAAAGTGCATATTCATCTTTACTGCTTATGGAAAGATATTCCGTTTCCCTTTCAAAATCAGGTATATCTATTGTTTTTAAAACTTTAAGTGATTTTTCAAGGTCCGGATAACATGCCTTGAGCATCTTTCTCATTTCCAGCATTTCTTCCTCGGTTGGCAGCTTTGTAAAACCGCCTGCTACTACCCTAACTGGATGAACGGCCCTTCCGCCTATAATCCTTACCATATCATTTGCCATTTTTTTAGTCCTCAAAGCAATATTAACGACCTCGGGGTGAGTTTTCACAAGAGGAATTACACTCCCTGCACCAAAAAAATCAGGCGCTGCCAGAAAATAAACATGAAGTACATTGCTCTGAACATTTTCATGATGGTAAACAAGTTTTCTTAAATTTACCGTCTGCCCTGATGGTTTTATATTAAGTGCCCTTTCAGTTGCTTTTATCGATGCGCAAGTATGCGCAACCGAACATATCCCGCATATTCTGGAAGTTATATGTGACGGCTCATCATATTTTTTCCCAACCAGCATAGCTTCAAAAAATCTTGGGGGTTCCGGTATCCTGAATATCAATTCCTCAACTTTTTTATCTTTTACATTTATAACCAGGTCACCATGGCCCTCTACTCTTGAAAGAGGTGAAACTTCTATATTTATATTATTAGCCATTATCATTAACCTCCGGATTTAATACTTTTTTTATTTTCCCCTTCGCCATTCCCGCATCCACTATAATAATTAAACCTGCTTAGAATATCTTCTAATATAAGTCCGTACTTTTCCAGCAAATCTTTCTGCGCATTAACATTCGGGTTATCAATAAGGCCCCTGCATCCGTCACAGGCGGCACCGCTGTTTGGACATCTTGAATTGCACCCGGCTCTGGTAACCGGCCCCAGGCAGGTTATCCCTAATTCATACAAACATGTGTTGCCATTCCTCTTGCACTCCACACATACTGGATAATCAGGAATTTCCGGCTTCCTCCCTACAATAAGAGACCTTATTATATCAACAATCTCAAATCTGTTCGGGGGACAGCCCCTTGCATAATAATCAACCTTAACATATTCATTAACAGGTTTTACCCCGATTGAATCTATCCAGTCTTTTTTGTCACCATAAACAAGCTCTTTCGCCTTCTCCAGTCCGTACATATTACTCATGCAATTCAATCCCCCGGTAACCGCGCATGAGCCTACTGCAACCACCACTTTTGCAATATCTCTTATTTTTTTTATTCTCTCAACTCCATGCTTTGTAGTTATAGAGCCTTCTACCAGGACAATTTCGTAATTATCGCTATGTTCGGTTATAGCTTCGGTAAAATTTACAATTTCAACAGCGCCTACCAGGTCAAGCAGCTGGTCTTCCAGGTTTAGAATTTCAAGCTGGCAGCCGCCGCATCCCGTAAATCCAAAAACACCTACTTTTGGCTTATTCATTATACTGCCTCCTTTAAATTCTTAATCTCCCATAAACTAAAAACAGGGCCGTCCACGCAAACCAGCTTGTCACCTATATGACAATGATTGCATTTTCCAACCCCGCATTCCATCCTTCTTTCCAGTGATAGAAATATTTTATCATCAGGATACTGTTTTTTCTCCAATTCCATTATTACGTATTTATACATTATCGGTGGACCGCAGACAATCACATAGGTATCTTCAACAGGAAAATCCACCCTGGGAATTAGCTTCGTGCAGACTCCAATCTCCCCGGTCCACCTATCATCGGGATTATCTACGGTTACACACGTTGAAACATCGTTACGGTTATCGAAATACTGAATATCGTTTTTAAATAAAATACTCTCCGGATTAACTGCACCATATATTATCATTATTTTCTTGTAATCTTCTCTGTGATTTACAATGTACTTTATAATTGACATTAAAGGTGCAATACCAAGACCGCCAGCAATCAACAGTACGTTATGTCCTTTCATCTTATCATAAGGAAAGTAGCCGTTTCCATAAGGCCCTCTTATTCCGACTTTAAAACCTTCCTGCATTCTGTGCAGTGCGCCCGAAACATTTCCCATATCCCTTACACAGAGCTGGAAAAAATCTTTGTTATCCGGGCTTGATGCTATTGAAAAAGGAGCCTCACCCAGTCCCAAAACAGTCAATTCAACAAATTGGCCTGGCTTATAATTGAAATCATCCTGCTTTTTTTTATTATCAAAAGCTATATCAAATATTTTTTCAGTGGGGCTTATCTTCTGAATCCTATTAATAACGGCAATTTCCGGGACATATATATTCTTATTCTTTTTACTTATTCTGTCCTGGCTCATTTATACATTCACCTCTTTCTTAATAGAATTAATGTCTTCTGCAATATTAATTTTTGCCAGGCATGTTTCAATGCATCTTCCGCAACCCACGCATGCATATCTTCCAAATCTGTCAAAGAATGTCTTCATCTTGCATCTATATCTCTGCTTTAACCTGTTTTCCTTATCCTGCCTGAAGTTATGGCCTCCGGCTACTACACCGTATCCCGGTATCATACAGGAATCCCATTCCCTGGTTTTACTGCCGCTTTTCAGGTCGAGTTCAATATCATCTTTTACATTAAAACAAAAACATGTAGGGCATACAAGGTTACACGACCCACAGCTGTAACAATCCTTTGCAATCTTTTTCCAGAATTCATCATCATTATAAATCAATTCAAAATTATCATAAAAATCTCTTATATTTACAACCAGTTTAAATTTCTTACGGTAATCCTCCCTGTATTTATCATAATCCTTAAAATCATCTGCCGATGCATTGTTTACTTTCGAATACTTATTCAATAATTTATTCCCTTCTGCAGTTGCAACCCTTATGAAATACCTATCTTTCAGCTCTGTAAAATAAAGGTCGAAACCTTCATTTACATAATCGCTTCCCATGCTCCGGGAAAAATTCGTCTCAGTCGGCTCCGTATCCATTCCGATTACTATAAGTTTTCTTCTTTTTTCCATATAGTTTTCATCAACAAAATCTTCATTAAAAACTCTATCCATAAAATTCATTCCATCTATATCCCATGCATTGACACCGAACAATATTTTTTTGCTACTTTTTACCGACTTCTTAACTTCAATTTTCTTACCCATCTTATAAGTAACCAACTTCTCTTCCGGAGGAAATAAAATCTTTTTAGCCGGGGGGATCGTCGTTCTTTTGTAATTAGTATCAAGCTCGGAAATATCTTTAATATTAACAAAGTCATGAACTGCTTCATCTTTCTTTTTAGGTCCAATGAATTCATAATTATAAATCAGGGATTTTACAAAATCCTTATAAGACCTGATACTCATAGTCCTGTATAGCATACATCCTCCTTGTTTTAACCTTTACAATTCATGAATAAACTGTTCACATAACAGCAAATGTTTGTAAAAGGTTTGTAACAATAAAATATCATCTACCTATACCAATGTCAACAGGATAATATATAAAAAATATTTTCTTTCTATATTTGAAGATTTCAGTTACTGCCGGGACAATTCCCCTTTTTATTGTGGAATTAAATTTTACTTATATATGAGGATACTTCATGATTATTACAGTTATTTGTCACATTTAATGGAGGCAGCTTTTTCAATCCATCTTATCCACCCGTCAAGCCCGTCCCCTTTTTTACAGGAAATTTTAATTATTTTAGAATCCGGATTAAGCTTCCTTATCTTCCTTTGAAAAAAACCGGTATTAAAATCGCTTATATTAAGTAAATCTATCTTATTTAACAAAATGAGGTTACCTTTGATAAAAGCAGGCGGATATTTTACCGGCTTGTCATCACCTTCATTAACCGATGAAAGGATAATTTTATAATCCTCTCCAAGATCAAATCCAACCGGACATATTAAATTACCGACATTTTCAATAATTATGATATCCATATTTTTTATCATTAGCTTCCTGACCGCACTCGAAATCATTGTAGCATTTAAATGGCATGTTCCTCCGGTATTTATCTGAACAACATCCGGTATAAACTTCCGTATTTTTTCAGCATCATACGTTGAAGAAATATCTCCCTCAATTACACCTATCTTCCATTTGCCATCAAGTCTTTTTATAGTTTCCATAATCAGCGATGTCTTACCTGCTCCCGGGGATGACAGCAGGTTTAAAACCATAACATTATTCTTTTCAAACAGTTTCCTGTTTTTATCCGCATGGTTTTTATTGTATTTCAGTACATTTTCAATAATGTCTATTTTCATCTTAAGGCATATTCTACAGTAATATAAAATATTTTCATAAAAAAATCTTTAAAAATCTGGACCCGGTTATTTTAGCTTATTTGGTTTTAATTCACAAAAAAAATTTATTATTTTATTTGTAAATTAAAATTGATGTTGCTATAATCTCAAATCAAATTTATATTTATTCAGGATGGGTTAGATTCATAATTTTAAAATAAGTGGGGACAATATTAAATGGTTGATGTAGCACCTTTCAGAGGACTTTTCTTTAATGAAGAAAAGGCAGGAAAAATCTCTAAAGCGATATCTCCTCCCTACGATGTGATCCCTGCGGCTTTGGAAAATAATCTTCATAACTACAGCAAATATAACATAATTAATTTAACGCTGCCTGAAGGAAAAATTCCCCTGAGATATAAAAGGGCCAGAGAACTGTTAAACGACTGGGTTAATAAAAAAATACTGAAATTTGATAACGACAAATGCTTTTATGTATTCATGGAAAATTTTCCCCTTGACGGGAAAATAAGAAAAATCTTTGGTTTTATTGGATTAACCAGACTGGAGCCATACTCACGCTCAGAGATTATGCCTCACGAAAAAACATCATCAAAGGTAAAAAGAGACCGTCTCGGGCTGCTTTCGGAATGCCGTACAAACTTCGGGCCTGTCTTTACCATCTATAATGACAGTAATCATAAAATAAAAAATATCCTGGAAATTAAAATGAAAGAGGAGCCGATAGTGAATTTAAAACCAAATTATGATCCCTCTTTGAACTTTAAATTATGGAAAGTTTCAGATACTGAAAATATAGATAAAATTACCGGTATTATGAAGGAAAATAAATTAATCATAGCAGATGGGCATCACCGTTATGAAACTTCCTTAAAATATAAAAATATACATGAGAGGCATCTCAAGAATAATAAAGAAAAGAAGAAATCATATCCAGAAGATTTCGTCCTAACGCTATACATAGATTCCAGCCAGAATGATTTCCTTATACTGCCCACATACAGGATGATTAAATTTCATAACTACCCCGGTATTGAAGAATTTATAAATAAAATAAGTTATACATTTGATATCGAAGAAAAAAGTCATAAATCTGCCAGTTATATCAACGAAAAATTATCAACATCAAAATCAAAAGGCCTGAAGAGCTTTTTTCTATACGGCATGGAGAATAAAATTTACTTTATAACTTTAAAACCTATTTATATGAAAAATATTACCTACAGAAAAAAGGGAAAGATTAACTATTCTACCATGGATGTAAACATACTGCAGAAGTTCCTTACCGAATATATTTCCAACTGGTATAAAATCAAAAAAATCAGCTATTCCTGTTCAACCGGTGAAGTATTAAATAACATAAATCGCAGAAAATATGACGTCGGAATATTTTTAAATGCACCTACGGCAAATGAACTTGAAAAAATATGTGAATCCGGTTATCTTATGCCCGAGAAATCAACTTATTTCCATCCTAAACCATGTTCCGGTCTTGTTATGTATAAATTTGACAGGTAGAATATAAACATTGTAGCTGCAGGCAATTCTTATAATTATTCAAAAGATTCCGGGGATATGTATTCACCTTTTTTGCTTTTCAAACTATTTAGCTTTTTCTTCTGTTCTTCAAGGATTTTAAATAATAAACCAGGAACATCGCTGTCAATCTCTCTATATATTTTGATAACTCTGTCTATCTTTGAAAGATTCTCCGGAATCCTTAATGTAAATTGTTTATTGTAATCTTCCCTGCTGTAATTCCTATCTAAAACATCGCTGAAAAGTACCTTTAAATCTTTATATTCCGGAATTAAGCCCGTACCTATATCTACAGCCCCCACTTCTCCATTAACCCTCAGCTCCATCCATTTTAGCCATACCATTTTATCCATTTTGCTGTTCAGATACTTTCCATCCTTACCTTTTATAAAATAATTAACTCCAAATATTAACGGAGCTTTTTCCATAGACTGCCCGAATTTCATGTTTATATCTACATACCTGCCTATCGGTATTGAGAGAAAATCAAGATTGGACATCGGGTTAAATTCCCTTACACCTGTTTCCCCCAGTGTAGCCGCAGTAGTTTCCGATTCTATGGAAGCACCCATGGTTACGATGCCATGGCCCCATTCATATGCCTGCTGTAAGGGAACAAGCGTATCTGAATCCCTTCCCCCGTATATTACTCCCCCCAGTAATACACCGTCCGGGTTATTATACTCAGGGTCAATATTTTCCAGATTCTTAAGATTTGTAGTAAATCTTGCATTTTTATGAGAGGGCCCAATTTCATTTCCTTTATCATCTACCTTACCCGGATACCATTTTCCAGTATAATTAATCCCTTTTTCCGGCATTTTACCCGGCTTTCCAATCCAGTAAACCTTCCCGTCTTCAGACATAAGTACATTGGAAAATATTGTTTCATTCTCGTTATGCAGAACATTCCATATTATAGGATCATCTACAGAGTTAATATCTTTTATTATTCCAAAAACTCCTACTTCTACATTTACTGCCCGCGCTTTTCCACCTATATTCCTGATATACGCTATATCATCTCCTATTATAGTTTCACCTTTTACCATAGCAGTTGAAGTTTTACCACACATTGACGGAAAGGCACCGGCAAAATAAGTTACTCTTCCAGCAGGACCGTGAACTCCTGACACAAACATATGCTCAGTTAGCCAGCCTTCTTTTGATGCTTTATTTATAGCCAGACGCATTGCCGGTTTTTTAAGACCTATTGTGTTACCGCCGTATTGCGTATTCATAGAATAAACTATATTTTCTTCTGTATCTATATATATTCTCCTTTTTGGCACATTCCTGCTTATAGCATTTTCCAGTTCACCTTCAGAATGAACAAATCTGAAAAAATCTTTGCAATCTCCAGGTCTCTTAAATTCTTCATAACCCGGCCTGTAAAGAATAATTTCCGAATGTGCTACATAACTTGAATCCGTAAGCTGAACGGCGGGAATAGTAAAAGGCGATTTGCCGGGCCCAAGGGTAAAAAATACAATAATAAGCTCTGTTCCAACCATTATATCGGACATTATATCTTTAGTTTCATCTACGCCTTCTTTTTTATTAATAACATTTAAGCCCTTTCCAAATTCCATTCCTTCAGGAACCAGGAACTTTGTTGCTTTCTTATCTCTTGCCTGGTCCCGGGGCCCGTCATAATGAACAGTATGTCCACTAACATCAAGCTCTATCTCTTCTCCGTCTTTTACTGCTTTTTCTCTTATGTAATTAAAATCTTTTTGAGAATCATCACAAACAAATACAGAATCAGGGTTTAGAAGCTTTACATATTCCGCAATAAACTTAACAAGATAATCATTTTTTATATTTATTAATTTATTATAATTCTCAATACCGCATTTTTTCTTTAGTAATTCTAATTCTTCCTTCATATATACCCCTATCCTTATAACTCT
>JAYEJA010000005.1:0-6330 GCA_034660395.1 Actinomycetota bacterium | reverse complement strand
ACATCGGGGTATGAATGAAATGGGAAAATATGCCTGCTCGTGGCTTATTTCGGCTAAAAAACGCGGGTTATCCTAATCAAATAGAAAAATATTCGAGTCATCAACGGCTATCTCCGAAAGTCAAGTTGTAAATCTTCTTTTAATGGTCCAGAACCACCAATTATGTAGAGAATATCTTCTCTTTTTTTAAGTATTTCGTTCATGGCTTCAATAGAATATTTATGACCTTTTACCTCTATTAAACTACCGATTGATAGAATAATCTTCTTATCCAAAGGCAGGTTTAGTTTTTCCCTGCATTTACTTCGATCCATACCGCAAAATTTTTCCTCATCAAAACCATTTGGTATATTCACCGTATTCTTATTAAATTTTTTGAATAGCGGGACATCCTTTTTATTTACTCTGATAATTGCGTCACATCTATCCCATGTTTGAAGGTAGTAAGGGTCCTTTCTTTTCAACGCTTTATGTAGTGTAATCGAGGTGTGCTCTGTTATTATTGCAGGGACTTTGAATTCCTTTTTGGGTTCAACGGCAATGGCGCCGGATGGCCATGTATAATGAGCGTGAATCAAGTCGAAATCAATTTTTTCGGTCTTTATCAGCTTTAATATCGCTCTTTTCTCCAGATATATCCAAAATCTTTTCAGATATTTACCGACATAAGGAAAGGGGAAATTAACATACAAGGGATGATATACTTGAACGTTATCCCAACCATAGTTTTCTAAATGGTCATTTAATAGATATTCTCTCCAAACCGAAGTTGGAGAAACCACATATACGTTTTCAAAATAATCCTTCAGGTACTTTACTTGCTCTTTAACAAAAATACCACCTATTCGTTTATTGTATTCGTCAGGGAATTCGGGAGTAAGAATTAATAAATCTTTAAATTCCATAAGCTCATTCCACCTCCCTAACAATAAACTTCCACTTCCCTGCTTTTGTTGTCTCTATTTCATTCACCATTTCAATAATAATATTCATGTCTCCAGCCCTATTAAAAATTATCTCCTTCAATCTATCCAAATCACGCCCGTTAATTTTGTCTTTGCTATCCGGAACGATCTTAACAATCACTTCATCTACCCTATTTTGGATTATCTGGAACTGCTTAACCCAATTGAATTCCCAGAAGATATGCGAGAAGAATTCACCGTGTATTTTAGTCCCATTTGGCGTGTATATGAAATCGCTGACACGACCAATAATCTTCTCCAGCAACGGTGTCTCTCTCCCACACACACACATTTCACCAGATAATATTCCCAAATCTCCGGTATCATACCTTATAAAAGGCATTGCATAATTATGTAAACTAGTAGCTAAAATTTTCCCCTCTTTACCCGTCTCTAATTGATTCCCTTCTTCATCTGTAACTTCCGTAATAGACCGTATCATATCAACGTGAAGTCCTTTATGCTTCTCGCATTCGTAAGCACTTATGCCGCCATCATTCAGCCCATATTGATCAAATACCGCGCAATTAAACACATCTTCGATTAGTTCTCTTTGTGACTCGAACAATACCTCTGCAGTTGTAAATACGCCTTTTGGGCTGAAATTAATCTTCAAATTTTTTTCTTTGATATGTTTCGCAAACAAATATAGCGAAGAAGCATATCCATTTAAAAACTCCGGGTTGAATTTATTTAACGCAATCACGATATTATCCAGATAGTTTTCAGTCAAATCAAAAGCAGAGAAATTTTTTGTATTCATAATAAACGCTTTTACAGTATCTGCCAACTTAGAGCCCGTTGAGGGTATAAGAGAAGAACCTGCTATAACTGCCACCTTATCACCCAACTCATAGCCAGCAAAGCCCCAATTTGCGTACAGTATCGCAAACCCCAAACTTTTATCGTCATTAGAATTCCGGTAAGTAAGCGGATTACCCGTAGAGCCAGCCGTTGATCTATTAGCATATTTTTGCTCTTTTAAATTAAGCGGCACAAAATCGCTCTGGTTATTTCGTATTATCTCTTTTGTTAAAATCGGTAATTTCTGTAAATCTTCGATTGACTGTATATCTTCTGGTTTTAAGTTAAGATTTTTGAATAATTTGTGATAATAAGGTACGTTATCAAACGAAAACTGAATCAATCCTTGTAATTTTTCTTCCTGATATCTCTTCAAGTTGTCGTATGATTCAAATTCATTCTTTTTTACAAAGTTATAGTGTTTCATAAAATCCTTATTCTTGAGCGTGTGCGCGAAAATAAACAAACTTTTATGTAACATTTATCGCCCTCCGTTTTTTCAAATCATTAAAAAAAATCTTTTAAATCTTTTGTACGAACTGCATGTAATCCAACACTATGCCCTCTACTTAATAAGTCTCGAGCTAAATCCCTTTTTGGCAGCGTATAAGTCAGAAAGAAGAAAGAAGCTCTAATCCCTCTATTATCCAGGTCATCCGCCATCTTTTTGCCGTGCTCCAGGTAACCTAAAGAAGCAATGGCTGGGAAAACACCATAATAAGTCCTGAGGTAGTCCTGCGGTTGCTTCATATATGCTCTGTCCACATCCACCCTTAAAATTACTGACATAATTTTTCAAGTGATTTTTTCTTTTGCTTCCTCAATTCTTTTAAGAAATGCATCTGCATCGTTGATCACTGATTTTGCCTCCTCTTCTGTAATTTCGTTGCTGCCCTTTCAAGCAATAACTTTACCTCTTTCAATAAAAACGCCCTCCTTAATCACGTTACTTAAAAAAGACGATTTTACATCTTTCAAAAATTTAAAATTTTCTACAGACAATGTCTTTACAGATAGATATTCACCGGTTTCTAAAGGTATATCCAACACAATCCCAGAAAGTTCCCGTCTCATCCTGAATCTGTCTCCAACTGCCACGACAAGGATATCTATGTCAGATTCTTCCCTTGCTTCTCCCCTCGCAACAGATCCAAATAAGATAATGCTATCTATCTTATTACTATATTTTTCCAATGCCCTTCTCGCAAATTCATCTGCCGCCTTTCGATACTTCTCATAGATTTTCATATTTGTTTGTTTACTCTATTGTGTGGACATACATGATAATTTTGTTCATTTAAAGCATGAACATCAGCAAACCATGAAAAAGTCAAATCTGCCCATAAAACGCCTTTAATCGTCTCTACCCAGAATTTCAGCATTCTTTTCCTACCCCGATAATGTGCAACTTTCACATCAAAATGCCTTTTCAGCAACTCAAAATCCCTTTGAATAAAAGAGGATTTTGAAGGACAGACAAAAAGGATCTTCTGATTCATTTTATTCCTTCGCAATATCTTTACGATAAGGTGGTAAATCTACTTTAAATCCCCCTATGAATTCAAAATGTTTTTTATTGCCTGTGATAAGTTTACCGTCAGCTGAGAGTGTAACGGCAGCTATTAGGGCATCTGGCAAACCCAAACCCTTTTGTAGGGAATAGCGTCTCAGGATTTGCACCGCTCTCCGAGACGCTGATGAGGATACAGGGAGCACGATAAAAATATTTCGCTTGATGAACTTATCTATGTTTTCGAGTTCTTCTTTATTTCTTGCACCTTTAAAGAGTTCCATTAGCGTTATATCGGTTGTTGCTCGTTCGTTTATTGGAATACCTTTTATATAGTCTACCGCCACTTCTATCCCTCGGAAATAATCAATAAAGATGTCCGTATCTAAAATTATCATTACTATCTATTCCACTCTTCCTTTCTCAGTTCCTCTACCCATTTAGATGAATTGCCCATTTCAGACCGATCCTTCCACATTCCGAATCCAACAAGCTCAAACTCTTCTTCCATTCCCTCTAATTTCCGGATATATGCCTCTACACTTCTCCTTACAATCTCCTTCTCAGGTATAGACATCCTTTCCGAGACACTTTTAAGTTTTTGAACATCTTCCTCCGGTAGTAATTCCAGGAGCCCTTCCATTTGTTTCACCACCTAATATATTATAAGGTTCCATATACTTAAATCTATGCGCAACTTCATACCCCGCCCCAACAACCACAATTGATCGTCTTCTAAATATTTTTGAGAACAAACCTGCAACAAAAGCATGAACATCTGCGAACCATGAAAAAGTCACATCTGCCCACATAACGCCTTTTAGCGTCTCAATCAAGAATTTTAGCAACTTCTTCTTGCCTTGGTAATGTGCAACCCGCACGTCAAAATGCCTCCTGAGTATGTCCAGGTCATTTTGTATGAACGAAGACCGCGAAGCATTTCCGAAAACGCTTTTGCTTGCAAAAGGGTTTACGGGGCATACAAATAAGATCTTTATGCTTTTTCCTCTGGAATTGCTTTTCATCTCCTTCTTCATCTCGCGTGCATCAACTTTTCAAGTGATTTTTTCTATTGCTTCCTCAATTCTTTTAAGAAATACATCTGCATCGTTGATCACGGATTTTGCCTCCTCTTCTGTAATTTCACATATAATTGAATAATCCGCTCTGCTAACAGCATCATCAAAATACCCTTCTCTGAGCAACACTTTTGCAGCCGATAATTTCGTTGCTGCCCTTTCAAGCAATAACTTTACCTCTTTCAATAAAAACGCCCTCCTTAATCACGTTACTTAAAAAAGACGATTTTACCTCTTTTAAAAATTTAAAATCTTCTACAGACAATGTCTTTACAGATAGATATTCACCGGTTTCTAAAAGCATATCCAACACAATCCCAGAAAGTTCCCGTCTCATCCTGAATCTGTCTCCAACTGCCACGACAAGGATATCTATATCAGATTCTTCCACAGGTTCGCCCCTTGCAACAGATCCAAACAGGATAATACTATCTATCTTATCTCCATACCCTTCCAAAGCTCTTCTCGCAAATTCATCTGCCGCCTTTCGATACTTCTCATAGATCTTCATCGTTGTTTGTCTATTTATTCTATTGTGTGGACATGCATAATAATTTTTTCATTTAAAGCATGAACATCAGCGAACCATGAAAAAGTTACATCTGCCCACAGAACGCCTTTTAGCGTCTTTATCAAGAACTTTAACAACTTCTTCTTGCCTTGGTAATGTGCAACCCGCACGTCAAAATGCCTCCTGAGTATGTCCAGGTCATTTTGGATGAACGAAGACCGCAAAGCATTTCCGAAAACGCTTTTGCTTGCAAAAGGGTTTAAGGGGCACACAAACAGGAGTTTCGTCTTCATGCTTTTTCTTTTGCTTCCGATTTTCACTTTTTATCACCTGCCATAGATAATCCATTACATAACACCAACTCATTCTATGACTTTCTCAATCTCCCCTACCTCAGAGAGCGTCAATATTCCCACACCCTTCTCCTTCGTATGCGCCTTCAAATCTTTTTTGAGGTGATGTTCATCAGAAGAAACAAAGTAATTCGCCCCCGTCAAGATAGCGGTAGCAGCGTGAATCGCATCTGCTGAATACAGATCATAGTTTACCACGAGTTTTTGTGAGGATTTAATGACCAATCTATCCACGGGAATCACATCAACACCACAAAGCTCGACTATCGTATCGAGCATCTCCAACGCTCCATATATCTCATCATCTTCCCATTCGGCTTTTTTCAATCCTCTGGCACATTCCGAGAGGAGAATCACGGAGAACACCAACTTTATCCTTCCTTCTTCTGTCCACTTCCTTAACTTCAAAGCCTCTTCGTTACCTTCTTCAACTTTAAACCATTTAACGATTGAAGATGTATCCATAGAAACCGTTGGCTTATAAATTCTCATCTTCCTCTATTCTAACTGCTAAAACCGCTTTTGATAAAATTTTTGGATGCTTCTTTGCCATTTCTCCTGCAAAATTATCCATTTTCTTGTTCAATTCTTGAATCTCATACTTCCTCACCATTTCTTTTATCGCGCCCTTCAAGAACGCCTCTTCATTCTCGAACATTCCACGCTCGATAATCTTTTCAACTCTGCGTGCCAAAAATTCATCCACCTTTGTTTTTAATACCATCTCAGGCATTTTTTCTCTCCTACGATCATCAATATATTCCCGCTATTTCATTATTTACTTTTAGTGTGAACACAGATAAATATTTTGATAGCAAAACTGCTACGAAGGCATAAACATCTACAACTCATGAAAAAGCGGCATCTGCCCATAAAGCACCTTTTAGCGTCTTTATCAAGAACTTTAACAACTTCTTCTTGCCTTGGTAATGTGCAACCCGCACTTCAAAATGCTTCCTGAGTATGTCCAGGTCGTTTTGAATGAACGAAGAAAAGGAGGGGCAAACAAGATTCTTATCCCTTTTTTAGATATCATAATACTCCACGAATTATCTCCTTAATTTTTTCACTTGCATTGCCTTCTCCAAATACGTTCCTTTGCTTCTCT
>JAYEJA010000004.1:0-6374 GCA_034660395.1 Actinomycetota bacterium | reverse complement strand
AGGATCTTAAGGCCAAGCCCTATATTGCCCGAAATCTAAGAAGAAAAAAGGACCTTAAAGTTTCCTCAACCGGTAACCGCATCTGCTTAGCTGGTTTCGAGATGTTATACTGGGGTAAATTCAAAGATGGAAACAGAACCAGAGTCAAATTTGTTTGTCCTATTATCCATTCTAAAAAGTTCAGAAAAGAACATCCCTTCTGTCCCTGGATGCACCCCCAGTTTGTAAAAGGCACAGGTTGTTTTGCTTATACTCAGGTAATTAGCGAAGATATCCGCAAACAGATTGCCTATGGCACTCCAGAATTTAAGAAAGTATATAATCTCCGCAGTGGGTGTGAAAGGATATTTTCCAGGTTACTTGACCTTTGTATGCAAAATCCAAGTATCAGAGGACTCCGGGCTATCTCCAATCACTGTACTATCGCCCATATTACCGTCCTTCTTATAGCCTTGACTGCTGCTAAGACAGGTAACAAAGATAAGATTCGTTTTGTAAAATCTTTCCTTCCTAATATTTAATTTTAAAAGAGCGAGTTTTCTGAAAGGCTATTTATTCTTTTAATATTTTTTACCTTAAAAGCAGCACCCCTATGAGGTGGCTCAGCAAGAACCGCGTAGGCACCAAGTATACCTCTATCACATTTAGATTTTGGTGCCTTCCACCTCTTAAGGCGGTCACTTATTTCTTTATTATCAATTAAGAGTTCCAATTTTCTGTTTGGTATATCGATTAAAATATTATCTCCATTCTTAACAACTGCGATAGGACCCCCTATAGCAGCTTCCGGAGAAACATGCCCTATTATTGGTCCTCGATTAAAACCTGAAAACCTCCCATCAGTAATTAAAGCAACCGAGGTATCTAATTTTTTAATATATAGTGCATCAGTACTTAGCATTATTTCTTTCATTCCGGGTGCGCCTACTGGTCCCTCATATCGTATAACCATTATATCTCCGCTATTAATCTCCCCACTCTGAATTGCTTTTAAACCTTCCTGATCACTATTAAAAACCCGCGCTTTGCCTTTAAAAACCATCATCTCAGATTTGATTGCAGTCTGTCTGGTTATACAACCCTCAGGAGAAAGGTTTCCCCTTAGCACAGCAAGGCCACCTTCTTTATATAAAGGATTATCAAAAGATCTTATAACCTTTCTATTTTTTACCTTCGCTCCCTTAATACATTGACCTATATTGATCCCATCCACAGTCATACAAGTAAGATCCAAATGATTTTTTAACTCAGAAGCTACGGCTGGTACTCCTCCTGCTTTATACAAGTCTATAACAGTATGTTTTCCATTAGGTATTACTGATACCAAACACGGAATTTTTCTGCTTAAAGAATCAAACAACTCAAGATCTATATCTATACCCAATTCCTTTCCAATGCTAATAATATGCAGTACGGCATTCGTTGAACCACCTATCGCTAAATCGACTGCAATAGTATTTTGTAAAGACGCTTTCGTAATAATATGTGAGGGTTTTATTCCTTTCTCTATAAGCCTTACAATTTGATTTCCAGCTTTTTTCGCAACTCTGCAGCGTAGACTACTAATTGCAGGAATCGTTGCTGAACCAGATAAAGACATCCCCATTGCTTCACTTAAAATCTGCATAGTATTAGCAGTACCCATAACAGAACAAGCACCGAATCCAGGACAGGCATTTTCCTCCATTCCTTCCAAATCTTCTTCTGGAAAATCCAGATCAACAACTGCTTCATTCATATCAGCAGTAGTTATTTCTTTCCCTTTCCAGAGGCCTGGCATCATCGGCCCCCCAGTAACTAAAATTGAAGGAATATCCAGTCGTGCTGCTGCCATAAGTTGACCAGGTATTAAACTATCACAAGATGAAAGCAATACCAGACCATCAAACAAATGCTCTCTAGCCACTATTTCTATAGAAGCGGCCATTACATCGCGTATTACTAATTCATATTTTAAAAATTCCGTTCCGATTGGAATATTTCCACATGTGGCAAATGTGCCAAATTCAAATGGTACTCCTCCAGCCTGCCAAATTCCTGCTTTAACCCAATCTGCAAGCCTTCTTAAATGAGTATGAGCAGGAGATAAATCGGTCACAGGATTTGCAATACCAATATGGGGTCTTTCTCTAAGATCCTGATCTGAATATCCAACGCCTTTATAGATTGTTCGGCGGTGAGCACCATCTCGCTGACTAAAATATTTATTTTTCATTTATTACTCCTCATATGTAATTTTTTTAATCCATTTGGATATAAAAACTATCTACACTATAAAGTACCTCTTTATCAAATTACACTTAGATAGTTATTAGACTAACTAATTATTTTCTTCTATCATACACTTATTGAACTTATTGGTAATCTTTCGATGTAAAATAAGTAACTATTATTATTGAAATAACAACAAGTGCTCATATTGTTCTTACTCCCACCATTCATTTGAGGAAGGTAACTAAATCAAATAACACTACTCCCCAAAAACTTGCTCGATGGTGTAGAAACCAGGCTTTTTATTACTAAGGAATATAGCTGCATCTATTATGCCATTTGCATATGCGTGCATATTGTATCCGTCAAGCTGTAGTTCAATTTTTTCGTTTTGAAAGCCAAAAATTATTTTATGAGAACTTGGAAATCCACCAGATCTAATGGAATTGAAACAAATGGATTGTGAAGGACGGATCCCTTTTCCTTTTCTACCATATTCTGCAATATCTTCTAGTTGAACTCCCAATTGGTCTGAGATGATTGAAGCGATTTCTATAGCTGTTCCACTTGGTGCATCTAACTTTTTATTCTCATGCATTTCAATAATATCAATATCAGCATTTTGACCAAGTTTTTTGCTAAGCCTTTCGACGATTTTAAAAAAAACATGCGCTACTCTTGAGACATTTGCAGCAAGTAAAACCGGAATATCCTGTCCTGCTTTTTCAATTTGTCTTTTCTCTTTATCCGAAAATCCGGTAGTTCCGGTAACTAAAGATTTTTTATATTTAATGCATGTTTCAAGTAACTTTAAAGTGACTTCAGTACTTGTACAATCAACTACGATATCACATTGTTTGATAATTTGGTTAATATCATCATAAACCTTCGCTTCTATAGCATTCCCTAAGCCTACTAAAACACCCAAATCACTTCCGATATAGGATCTCCCGGTTGGCCCAACCCCTCCAATTATCTTCATTTCAGGATTCTTGTAAGCGCTTTGAGTAATTGCTCTCCCCATTTTTCCGTTAGGACCATTTATAAGTACTTTAATCATTTTTCTCTCCATTTTTTTAAAGTTATATTTTTACGTGAAGCATTAAGTAGTTTCTTACTTATACATATGCATAACTAATTTAGGCAATGTTAAGGATATTGCTGGTATGTAAGTTGTTAGGATTGTGACTGGTATATATGCAAATAGAATAGAATACAAAGCCGGTCGATAATATTCTTTTAATTCTAAATTCCCACCAACAATACCGCCCATGTAAAGGAGAGGAGCTACTGGTGGAGTTATCAATCCCATCCCTAAATTAACTCCGCAGATAGCTCCAAACTGTATAGGGTCGATTCCTAGAGCTTCCGCTGCAGGCAGGTAGATAATGGCAGCTAAAATAAGTGCAGAGCAGTCATCCATAAGCATGCCTGTAATTAATAAGATAATATTAAGCAAAAATAAAAGTACATAATGATTATTGGAAATTTTGAATAGGAAATTCAGCATTAAGTCAGGTGCATGCTCTAATACTAAAACTCGGCTTAATACGAAGAAAAAAAAGAATACAATTACGATAGAGCCGGTCAACGTGCCTGCCTTAATTGTACTATTCCACAAAATTTTAAAGGTAAGGTCTTTATATACAAAAAATCCAATTATACATACATAAATTACTGCTATAGAAGCAGCTTCAGTGGGGGTAAATATACCACCATAAATTCCCACAAGAATTAAAATAGGCATGAACAGAATAAACATTGCTTCTTTACTAGCTTGTAATATTTCTCTTCTTTTTTCAGAGTTACTGACTTTGGGCAAAATCTGGATGGTAGGAATTTGCTTTATCATTATACTATTTATTATACACAGAAGGACTGTGAGGATTAATCCAGGTACAATAGTAGCTACAAATAAAAGGGGAATAGATACCCTTCCTGCTACACCAAAAATAATCATACTTGTACTGGGTGGTATTAGCAGAGATAGTACACTGGAAGAAACAGCAAGACCAGTGCTATATCCTCTGGGATATCCTTTTTTTTCCATTTCAGGTATCAACATGCCTCCTATCGCAGCTAATGCAGAAGTAGCTACTCCACATATTGCTCCAAAAACAGTATTAGTAATTATAAGCACCACCCCCAATCCGCCTTTTCTTCTTCCAATTAATGCATTAACTAAATTAACCAGCCTTCTTGCAAGACCTCCCTTATCCATCAAAGTACCAAGGATAATAAATAAAGGCAGAGCCATCAAGGAATACATATTTAACCGGTTAAAGGAGGTACTTATTGCACCTGTTATTCCGATACCGTAGATTCCACAAAGAATAAATCCTGCAAGAGCAAAGGCAAAAGCGACAGGAACTCCCATAATCATTACGCCAATAGCACCAATTATCACTAAAATTAAATTCGTCATTTTGAACCTCTCATTCTGATTTATATTTCACGCTTTATTTCTCTTTGAACTAACAGAGCAAAATTTAAACTCATTAATAAACTTCCTACTACTAGAGCGGTAAAGCCAAAATTTGAGCTCATAAGAAAATGGGGAGTAACTACATGAGCTCTACTTGACCATAGAGCATATTCAACCCCATAAAAGAATAAAAGTAAACTTGCCACTGTGGCTAAAATTAAACTGGCTATATTAAATCGTTTTCTAATTCTGGGACTTTTGACAATTAGAGATAAAATGTCTGCTTTTATATAACTTTCGCTATGTATAGAATAAGCAGCTCCAATGAAATAAAACCAACTCACTACCAAGAGTGCTATTTCTTCTAAACCAAAAAGCGGAGCAGAAAATATATATCTTAGCACTACTTGGATAAATATAGTAGAAGCAATAAAAACACCTGTGAAAAAGATAGTAATTTCCTCACATTTAACTAAGAAATCTACAACAGTGCTTTTAGCTTTAATTGAATCCTCGTTATTTTTCTTCATTACATTTGTACCCCTTTTAGAGATATAGATTTAAAAACATTAACAAAAGGGACGTTGGTATTTTTACTAAGCCATAATACCAGCGTCCCTTTTTATATTAAGAACAAATTTATTAATCTGGTAGTGGTTCCGCAAAGTTTTTAATGGTATTCATGAATTCTTCGCTATAGATGTTCTTGGCGGCCCAGCTCCATACTTCGTCACGAAGAGCACTAACATTTGCCATCATTTGTTCTTTTGTCAAATCTATTACTTCAACACCTGCTTTTCGCATTATTGACATAGATTCTTCTTCTGTCTTAGCAGCTCTATCCCATTCGATAGATATGGCTTCGTCCATTGCTGTTTGCAAAATTTCTTGATCTTTCTTTGGCAGGCTATTCCATAAATCAAGGTTAATTATCCAGGGACCTGCAGCAAATCCATAATTATAATTGTACTGGTACTTAACTACATCTTTAAATAAAGGCGCCTCTCCATAACACGGCCCAATAGCAGCGTCAATGGTACCTAACATCAGAGCACTATGTATCTCTCCCCATGACATAGAAAGAGTTAAAAAACCTAAAGTTTTGCCTGTAATTTCTTCTATTTTAGCAGGCATAACTCTGGTTTTAAGTTTTTTGATACTAGGATCTCCTGGCAGCGGAGTAAATTTTTTAGTACTAACTGCAACTATAAATCCTTCAGGTTCTACTCCTAAGCAGTAAGTGTTGTTTCTTTCACAAATTTCATTTAGGAGCTTTTTACCACCTCCACCAGGACCGTACACCTTTTTAGCTCCTTCCAAACTAAATACAACATAAGGCAAACGCACAAATTCCATCTCAGGATCAAAAGTAGCAGAGGCTGGCGCCATACACATATCCAAACTGCCTTCTTTAACATGTATTTCCTGTGTTTCCCAATCTCCTAGTAAATCTCCAGCAAAGTGATTTATAGTAATTCTCCCTTCGGAGAGTTCATCTACTTTTTTCACAAAGTTCTCGGCAATGCGGTAGCCAGGAAACTCGGGGCCCGTTTGATATTGCCCCAAATTGATTTTATATGAATCAGCAGCAAAACTTGAACTAACAAAAATGCAAAACATAACAGAAATCAGTAACAATTCTAAAACTAGACCATACTTTTTAACAATATTCATATTGTTAATCTCCTTTTTTAATTAGATTAATAACTTTCTTTTTCTTTTTTCCAATCTCTCTTTT
>JAYEJA010000003.1:0-29422 GCA_034660395.1 Actinomycetota bacterium | reverse complement strand
GAACTCTCCAAGTTCTTTTAAAGTATATTTATGCATGTTCACTTATAATAGGAGCTTTATAATAAATAGCAATATTATAGTCAATATGCCGGCGGTTAACAAATTTTAGCAGAGACTAAATTTTGAATTGGTGAGCTTATATAATTGATTAAAGTTTTTCTGTATATTTTTTTATTATATAATTTAGTTAAAAATTAAGCAGGTTTTATTATGAGCAGTAGATTAAGAATAAGTCTTACGGTATTATCACCGGTATTCTGGCTTTTAATTCATATATCCATTTCGCTTTTTCTTTTTTACTGGAGGATTGCAAATGAGCCGGGGATAACAGACCCGTCAGGGTTTCTATGGTCATATCGTATTATATCTCCCATCGGTCTTATTGGAACAGCGGCAGTAAACACTGTATTTATAAAATACAGGGAGAAAAAAGTGTGGATTGCATGGGTATTAAATGTTGGTGTATCAATTTTTTATGCGCCTGTAATGTTTTTAACGTTGTTAATGATGGTGTAAAAATTAGATGCTTATTTGTTAAGATGATAATTTTTATTGTGCTGTTCTAAATAAAGTATAAGTAATTAGAAATTTTAAATTACCGGGGAGCTGGAATTATGAAAATACTGGTTTATGGAGCGGGAGTAATTGGCAGTATATTTGCCTTAAAGCTTAAGAAAGGCGGTAATGATGTTATAGTTCTGGCAAGGGGAAGGCGGCTGGAAAAATTAAGAAAATACGGAATTGTTGTTAAGGATGTAATATTAAATCAGAAGTTTGAAACAGATATAAAAACTACAGGGGAACTAAAGCCAGATGATTATTATGACCTTGCCCTGGTTATAATGCAGCGCCAGCAGGTAAGCGAAATACTACCGGTCTTAAAAAGGAATACCAGGATACCCGCTTTCATCTTTATGGGCAACAATGTAAATGGAGCAGAGGAATACCTTAAATTTCTTGATAAAAAAAGGGTAATGCTGGGCTTTGGAGGCCCCGGGGGATATCGTGAGGACCATCTGGTTATTGCTGCTTATGTAAAGGACCATTGTGTATTGTATTTTGGTGAACTTGATAGTAAGGCAAGCAGCCGGGTAAGGGAAATAAAGGATATTTTTTAGCTTCAGAGATAAATGTAACGGTTCCTGAGAGCATGGATGCCTGGCTTAAGAGTCATGCTGCGAAGAATAAAGGGAAAAAAATTGAGGATGACGATATGCTTCTGACACTGTCAATTAAGGCTATAAAGGAAAACCTTAATGCATTAAAAGAGCTGGGAATAAAGATACTTCCCGGGAAATTAAGAGTTACGGGATTGATACCCGGCTTTTTTTTAAAAAGGAAATTAAAAAATTTAATTGCATTCAAGTTTGGCAGGGTGGCATTATCAGGACATGCAAATTCTGCGAAAAGCGAAATGATAAAAATCTCGGAGGATTTCAGGAATCTGGTTAAAGATGTGGGAACGGATATGAAAGCGAATGATTATCTTTACAGGAATGGTTTTGGATAGGTAAAAAAATGTTAAAAATCATTTACAGCATAAAAACAACACATTTATTAAATTGGGTATTGGTCATGGAAGAAATTAATTAAGCGGAAGTTTGGTTTATCCTAACTATAAAAAGATGCCAGTTCTTTGATTTTATTCCAGAAATTTAGGATAAGTTCCGGAAGATTCTGTTCCCAGTCACTCTTCTTTTCTGATACTTTATCCTTTTCGTAGTATATATCTATTATTTCATCAAAATTTACTACTTTTGTTACTTCATATCTTTCGATTATACAATTGAGATTTAGTATATCTCCGGCACCGTTTACGCTTATTTCAAGGTTTTGCTTAATTTTTTCTTTTTTAGTATTTAATGATTCATCTAATAGGTTATTGATTACAGGTGCAGGCGATTTGGTTGAACTGATTGGTTCTCTCCCGGTAATGGCTGAGCTGCTGCCAAATTTTTTGGGATTTCCCTTTTGTTCGATAGTTCTCTCCTGTTTGCTTGCATCACAGCTTAAAATAGCATTAGAGATATATTGAATATAATGGTAATTTTTATCATATAAATGATTGTTTTCTTCATCGTTGTCTTCGTTGCTTTCGTTCACTTCATTATCGTAATCCTCAGTTCCATTGTTCGTATTTTCATAATTGTCGTCTTCACCATTTTCCTGGCTTTCATTACCATCCTGGTTATTTTCCTCATCATCATTATTATCTATATCTTCGCCGTTTCCATTATTCCCGTTCTCACCCTGGTCGTTGCCATTATCGTTGTCATGATTTTCATTATCATTACTATTGTTATCATCCCCATCATCTCTATTTTCCTCTTCCTCATCTTCATCCTCATCATCCCTGTCAAATCTGTCTTTTAAGGATTTAAAAATTTTACAGTTTCGGCAATTTCTCTCATCGCCATCATCATCTTCATCTCTATCATCATCATCAGATTCTTTATCTATGTTTATATTGATTACAGGTTCCGTATCGCCGTTAAATTCTACACTTTTATCTATTTCATTTTTACCGCCCTTATTAACCTCAATATTAACGTTTACCTCTGGCTTATTATCGTTATCATCGGCATACGTAAATTTTGGAAGGTTAAAAAGAATAAAGAAAAACACTATTAAATATGTAGATATTGTAATTAAATATCTCAGACCTTTTTTTTGCTGCATGCTTACCATGTATAGCTTCTTTCTATTCTCAATAAAATTATTAGATAACAGTAAAAATATATCAGCTTACCAGCGCTTTAGGCGCCAGCTGGTCCATAAAGATACCTATTAGTTCGGGATCAAATTGAGAACCGCTGCATCTCTTTAGCTCTTCTATGGCTTCTTCCTTTGGTAAAGCTTTTCTATAAGGTCTATCGCTTGTCATAGCGTCATAAGCATCAACGACAGATATTACTCGTGAAGTTATGGGGATGTCCTTACCTTCAAGGCCGTAAGGATAACCTTTGCCATCCCATCTTTCGTGATGATATAAAATAGATTTGGCTATATGAGCAAGATCGGGGGATGATAAAGCTATTCTATAGCCAATTTCCGGATGTTTTTTCATAATTTTCCATTCTTCTTTGTTAAGTTTACCCGTTTTTAAAACAATGCTGTCAGGAATTTCAATCTTTCCAATGTCGTGCAGTGCAGATAAAAGGCCCAGCTCGTCGAGTTTGGTGTCAGGGAGATTAAGTACATGTCCAAAGAGCAGGCTGTATTTCTTTAATCTTTTTCCATGTTCTTCTGTTTCATAATCTCTTGCTTCCAGAGCTTTCTCAAGCGAGTTTATAATAGAGCTGCGTGCACTCTGGTTTTCCATGAGTTTGTGCCTGTACATCCTGTCTTCTGCTTCAATCAGCAGATCATCGGTATTCTCACTTGGTTTATTTATAGTTGCTACGCCCGTGGATAAACTTATAAGCATTGTATCAGTGCTGTGTTCCCTGCATTTATCATGAACACGCTTAATTATTTTCATGGTGGTAGCATGTGATGTTTTTGGAAGTAAAATACTAAATTCGTCTCCGCCCCACCTGGCTATAATATCTTCCTTCCTGAAGCATGTTTTTAGTATGGATGCAATTTTTTTAATAAGTTCATCCCCGCGTAGATGCCCGAAGGCATCGTTTATAATTTTAAGTCCGTTTACATCTGCGATTACCATGCTTAAAGGCATCTGGCGAGAAGAATTCAGTCTTTCTAATTCGTTGTCAAAGAAAGCCCTATTATAGACGCCGCTTAATTTATCATAGAAGCTTAAATATTTAATATCTTCTTCCGCTTTCCTTATATCGGTTATATTCCTTAATACGGTTACCTTGCCAAGCGGCTTACCCTTGCTGTTCTTTATTTCTGTTCGTTTGATATCAAAATAGGACTGATCGCCGTTATTCCCTATCTTCAGATCATTTTTACCCTGAAGGGCTCTGGAGTAATTGTCAATGTCTATTCCCGGCAGTAAGTGCATGAATGGTTTTCCTACTGCCCTGTCTACCATGGTATCGAATATTTTTTGAGAAGCAGGATTCAGCTTGAGAACATTTTCGTTTGCATCCGTAAGGATAAGCCCGTCGTCCATATTCTCAAATACGGTTTCAAAGGCGACCGGCATGATTTCCTTAATCCTGCTCTTATTGAGAAAAGGAATAATAGAAACGGTAAACACGGCAATTATTATAGGAGTCTCATTGATATAAGGGAAGGGATTGAAACCAATGTATTTTGCCAGAATAATTATGCCGGGAATAGACATATAGGGAATTAAAAATATTTTTTTCCATCGGTTCTGGCCGTTTTGCCTTACAGATGATTTTATGATACTTGTAAGTGTCATTATTACGCCTGAAAGGATTAATAAAGTTGAATAAATAATGAATATGAAATATAAGGTGTTATATTCCTTAACAATTAAACTGAAGGAATCGGATAAAACAAGATTCGCATCTACCCATATTAACCTGTGCAATTCATTTGTAAATACAAGAAATAGAGTAATAACCGGAAGTGCGCTGATAGGAATAAGATATTTTAATTTAAAAAGCTTGTTATAGTTGCAGTATTTTGCTGCTAATAGAAATAGCGCCAGCGGCAGTAAGATGGAACCTGTATATTTAATCTTATCAAAAAGGACTTTTAGGTGACCTGTTGCTGCACCCTGTTCAAACATAAAGGATACTATCCAGATTAGCGAAAGGGTTATTATAACTATCCCGATAATATCCTGGATACCTTTCCTGTGTGTCCAGATATAAATAATTCCGGGTATAGACATTAAAACTACTGCTGCCAGAGGAATAATAAAATTTAGATTTTGCCAGGCCATTTTTATTAATTATATTTTAGGTTATTAAAAAATTTAGCTTTTATTCTTACTCGCCCTATATCAAATAATCATTATTGCAATAAAAAAAACCGGCTAAATTAGCCGGTTACGCTATTTGCTCCATTTTCCTCAAGCGTCCAAATTGAAAGAAAATTTCACAGCATCTAATAACATTAATAAAGTAATATTTTAAATAAATATAAACTATAAAGAGTTAAATGTCAATAGTTATATTAAGAATTATGATTATAATAGTTTAAATATAACATACAATATATAATTGTAATAAACATATAAATTTAGTATAATAAATTTATATAGAAATAATTTAATATAGTTCCGGATAAGCGCCAATTGTTTTTTTACTTTTTTATGTGGAGTATGGGTTTTAGTAATAACTTATACAAAAAGACGATGTATATAAATTGTATATAAAAGTAAGAAATATCATCCTGAATAGATAAACTTTCCCTGTTGATAAATAAAGATGAGGTGTTACTTAAAAAATTGCTGTAAATATCAATTAATGAAAAAACAGCCGGAGTGTTAGAAAAAGCTCTAAAATATGCTATTGTTTTAAATTTTCTTAAGCTGTCCTATAATTAGGTGTATATATATGGTATATATAGGATTAAAAATTAATAGAAATAAATAATTTAGATTTTAAGTTTTAAAAAATTATAATGATTTAAATAATTAATTATAAATATTTCCAGAACTTCTCAAATTTATAGGGGTATCCTGGATGAAGTTATCATTAAAAAATAAACTTATATTACTTCTTATAGTGACCGGCTTGATCATAATACTTATGACCGGTTCCATCCTTTCGTTTAATATGAGAAATAATATGTTCAGTATCATAAGTGATGACTATGGAAATCAGCTTGAACATATGGACTTTGCGGTTAATAACCTTTTTAATGAAGTTGAAAATAATGTAGAAACACTTGCATCAATAGATGTGGTTAGAACCAGGGACGATAGTGATTTTACAAGTTTCCTTGATGCTGATAAGGAAACATTCCAGTACGATTATGGAGCTACCGAGCTGGAAATAATAGAAATATTTAACAGCTTCAGGATAGCTCATCCTTATGTAAATTCCGTTTATATGGGAAGGGAAAATGGGAGTTTTGTAAGGTCTCACAAAAGGGCTGAGCCGACAAAATATGACCCCAGGAGAAGACCATGGTATATTGCTGCAAAAAAATGACCCGGATAGGATTGTTATAACAGAGCATTACAGGTCGGTAACTACACCGGATATTAATATAGGGGTGGAGAAGGCGCTGGTAGATGAAAATGGAGAATTTTTTGGGGTGGCGGGCATGGATGTCACCCTGGAAAACCTTACCAGTTATATTTCAGAAATGGAGGTCGGAAAAGGCGGATGGGCTGTTTTGATTGATGAAAATGGGGATATACTTGTGGGTCGCAATGAGGAAGAACAGTTAAAAAATATTTCAGATTTTGGTCAGGAAAATCTTGAAAAAGTTATGGGTGAGATACAGGGGTATACCATTTTAGAGGAGGATTCGGAAGAATATTATCTCTTTTTTAACACCTCAGCAGAGACGGGATGGAAAATATGCCTGGTTGTACCGGTTTTTGAAATCAATTATGAAGTGTGGGGTTACGTCATAAGTAATATTATCGTACTTCTTCTATCTTTAACTATTCTTAGCATTTTAATACTTATAGGGCTTGAAAAATTTGTTATAGATCCTATTGGAAAACTCAGTGAAAGTTCAGGTTTGATTGCGGAAACAGGTAACCTGGAACATTCTATTAAAGTGGAATCGCAGGATGAGATAGGCAATCTTACCCGGTCTTTCAATCAGATGATGAAGAGTATAAATAAATCAAATAAAGCTCTTAAGAATTCAGAGAGAAGATTGCGTAAGCTTAATGACGAACTGGAGGAAAAAGTTAAAAAAAGAACAGAAGACCTGGCACATGCAAATGTAAGGCTTAAAGAGCTTGACCGCTTAAAAAGCATGTTTATCGCCAGTATGAGTCATGAATTAAGAACACCTTTAAACTCGATAATAGGATTTACCAGTCTGCTGCTAATGGGCATGGCCGGGGAGATTAGTGATGAGCAGCGAAAACAGCTCTCAATGGTAAAAAGCAGTGCAAACCACCTGCTGGAGCTTGTTAATGATGTAATAGATGTGAGTAAAATAGAGGCAGGACAGGTTGACCCGTCAATTAAGGATTTCAACCTCTCTGAAGTACTGAAAGAAGTGGAAGAAATATTTAAAATTCTGTTTAAGGGAAAAGGTATTAAACTCAGCCTGAAAACTCCGGAGGAAATTATTATTGAAAGCGACAGCCGCCGGGTAAGGCAGATTATAATGAATTTTGTAAGCAATGCTCTTAAATTTACAGAAAAAGGTAAGATAGAAATAAAAGCGGGGAGAAGAAAGGGGAGGGTAAAAATAACTGTTTCTGACACGGGTGCAGGTATAAAGAAAGAGGATATAAAAAAACTATTCAGGCAGTTCAGCAGGATCCAGACCAGAGGGGCACCCAGGGTAGAAGGCACAGGTCTTGGACTTTACCTCTCAAAGAAGATAGCCGTTCTTCTGAAGGGGAAAATTGGAGTGGAAAGTATTTTTGGAAAGGGAAGTAAGTTTTATCTGGATTTACCATTAAAATATAAAGGTGGTAGGAAATAAAATGAAGAAAATACTTATAGTGGAAGATAACGAAAAAAATATGTACTTTATGAATTTTCTCCTTAAGAAAAATAATTATGAGGTAATAAAAGCTGCCAGTGGCAATGTAGGGGTAAGGATTGCACTTGAAGAAAGCCCTGATTTAATTTTGATGGATATTCAGCTGCCTGATATAGATGGTCTTAAAGCAGCTGGTTTAATAAGGGAGTCAGAGGCCGATAAAAAGATTCCAATAATTGCTGTTACCTCTTATACCATGAGTGGTGACAGGGAAAGGCTCATAAGGGACGGATTTACGGGATATGTGGAAAAGCCGATAAATATAAAAGATTTTTTATCTGAAATTAAGAAGTATTTATAGGTAGTAATAATAAAAAATATTAAGTGGTAAAAATTTATAAGACTGGAGGATAAAATGAAAATATTAATCGCGGATGACAATTCGGATAGCCTGTATTTACTTGACACTCTTTTAAAAAAAAGCGGCTATAAAACTATAAAGGTTGAAAATGGAGCAGAAGCACTGAAAAAATTAAAAAAGAATAAAGTTGATGTGATTATATCGGATATACTGATGCCAAAAAAGGACGGTTTTAAATTATGCAGGGAGTGTAAAAAGGATAAGAAGTTAAAAGAAATTCCTTTTTTAATTTATACCGCGACCTATAAGAGAAAACAGGATGAGGAATTTGCCCTTAGAATTGGTGCAGATAGGTTTATAATCAAACCGCAGGAACCTGAAAATTTACTGGAAATTATTAATGATGTTATATCAAAGAGAAAGAAGAAAATATCCGGGAAACAATCTAAAGAGCTCATGAAAGAACAAAAATACCTGGCAGGGCATGATAAAAGGGTGGTAAAAAAGTTAGAAGATAAGGTAAAAAGCTTAAATAAGGAAATTTCCAGGCGCGGTAAGACCGAAGATGAGCTGGGCAGGAGAGTTAAGGAGCTGAAGGCTCTTTACTCGCTGGCAAATCTTTCAATGAAACATGATATATCAATGGAAAAATTATTTAGGAGTGCAATAAAAAGCATGCGTATGGGTATGCAGTACCCGGAGTTAGTCTGCGGCAGAGTAATGTTTGATAAAAGGGAAATTAGAACGGATAATTTTAAGAATACGAAATGGAAGGAATACAGGGACATCATGGTAGGAGGAAAGAAAAAAGGAGCGATAGAAGCATATTATGTTAAAAAGAAGCCTGGAAGCGGTAAAACAATTTTTTCAAGGGAAGAAAAAAGGTTAATTAATGGAACATCTGAAATAATAAGTGTATATATGGATCAGAAATTATCTGAGGAAAAACTTGAAGAAAGCTGTCATAAGATAAACACATTATTTGACTGCATAACAAAGACCCTGGCCTATATCATTGAAGTAAGGGATCCCTATACTTCAGGTCACCAGAAGAAAGTGGCAATGCTTGCATCTGCAATTGCGGAGGAAATAGGCCTTGATGAAGAAACAGTGGAAGCAATAAACACAACAGCTCTTATCCATGACATAGGAAAGTTAAAAATACCTGCTTCCATATTAACCAAACCAGGAAAGCTAACCGATGTGGAATTTAAGATGATAAAAACTCACCCTTCCGTTGGCTATGAAATGTTAAAAGATATAGAATTTCCTTATCCGGTTGCGGATATCGTACTTCAGCATCATGAAAGACTTGATGGTTCAGGTTATCCAAAAGGGTTAAAAAGCAAGGATATATCTTTGGAAGCAAAGATAATAGCTGTTGCCGGTGCAATGGAGGCAATGACGTCCCATAGGCCGTACAGACCGTCACTGGGATTGGAAACGGCCATTGGTGAAATTAAAAAAGTTGACAGGAAGAAATACGACCAGAAAATAGTGGATATCAGCATAAAAATTCTCAGGAACAATGCCTTTAGAAAAAATGTTGAAATGGCAGCTAGTTAAAGCTAACCTTATCCGCACCCTGTACAATTGATATCCAGGTTGAACCACTGTTTAATGAGACCCTGCGGCCGCTGCTGTCTTTGAACACAAACGGCTCATATACGCTTCCACGCTGCCAGCTCCCGTGTATCACTCTGCCGTCAAGAAAAATATAAGCGGTTCCGCTGCCTGTTGTCCTTACGTCCATATGTCCATATTTATCAAGTGGCCCAAGAATGTCTGTGGTCATAACCACTATATTTTTTGCAGTAATCTGGTTACCGGAATTATAATCAATGTGGGGATATCCTCCCATATAGCGCAGATAATAATTGCCGCTTTTGTCATATTTATAGTCAACATTAAAGCCCGCTGGTGAGTATGCATGGGTGGAAAAGCTGATATGAATGTTAGAAGTGTTACCTATGGCTGATAGAGGTGCCTCGCTCTTATATGGGAATGGGATACCATTGCCTTCAAGAGGATAACCGAGCTGGCTGGCTTTTTCCCTTAATTTTGCTACAGACATAAATGCAGTATGTTCCTGAATAGAGCTTCTGTTCCAGTCTCTTCAGTAAGGGGCCTGGCCTGTAATGGAGCTGTTGCCTGACCTGTCTGACATTGCGCTTAAAACATACATGTTCATATTTTCTATTACTTTATAACACTCGGGATAAGTTCCAAAAAAAGTATAAATGGGGTCAAAACCCCTGGCAATTTCCGCGTAATACGGCCTGGCGCTTCTTACCGGACCTACCATGGGAGCATTATTGGAGTTATATATTGCCACAAATCTTGTGATACCATATTCGTCTACGACTTCAAATACAACGTCTGCAAGTATTAATCCAGACTGCGGCCTGGCCGCAAAACTGTTTTCAACCATTACGGCTACCGGCCTGGTTCCAGGTCCCAGGATAGGTATGCCGGAGTCCTCCCGGTATGTGTCCGGCTTCTGTATTACCCAGCCGGAGAGCAGAGTCGTAAAGATTAGAATTGTTATGGTAATTAATAATAATGAGATTAAACTATGCTTTTTTAGGTTAGATTTCATTATCACCTTTTATTTTTTTGATAAAATTGCTTTTCATAAAATTATACTTTATGAGGATATTATAGGGAAGAATAAATTTCATTTTTTTTAATATAGTTTTAAATAAATTATAAATCTGATAAATTAAAATTACCATGAAAAACCAACACGAAAATAAGCAGGATAATGTTTCAAATATCCGGCTGGCATTTTTTCTTAACCTTGTATTTGCAATTGTTGAAATTACCGGCGGATTCTGGACAAATAGTATAACTATTCTGTCAGATGCCCTGCATGACCTGGGGGACAGTTTCTCTCTTGGATTATCATGGATTTTAGAGGGATATTCCAGAAAGGGCAGGGATAGGAGATATTCATTTGGGTACAGGAGATACTCCCTTCTGGCTGCGTTGATTAACAGCATAATTTTGATAGCAGGTTCGGCTTATATATTGTCTGAAGCAGTACCAAGGTTGTTCAGACCGGAGCAGGTAAATGAAAAGGGTATGTTGTTTTTTGCGATAGGGGGAATTATTGTAAACGGGATTGCTTTATTAAAGGTAAGAAGAGGAAAATCATTAAACTTTAGAGTTGTGACCCTGCATATTTTTGAGGATGTTCTGGGATGGACTGTAATTCTTATTATGAGTATAGTAATGGTTTTTAAATATATCCCCTTACTGGACCCCGTACTTTCCATACTGTTTATAATCTATATCCTTTACAGGGCTATTGTTAATCTTAAAAAAACATTTTCTATTTTACTGCAGGCAGTGCCTGAAGGTTTAAGTGTCAGGGAGATTGAGGACAAACTTTTGGAAATAAAAAATGTCGTAGATGTCCATCATATACATATATGGTCTATGGACAGCCTGAATAATGTCTTAAGTGCACATATTGTTGTAGAGGATAATACTGATAAAGGCGAGGTTATTGAAATAAAAAGAAGGGCAAAAAAGATCATGGAGTCTATGAATATAGTACATTCCACTTTGGAAATTGAATATGAGAGCGAGTTATGTAAATTGAGGGGCAGGGAATGTTTTTAAGTATCATCATGGAAAATGGTGTAGTCCCCGGCAAGATAGTGCTGGACTCTTTCACCAATATTGACCGAATGGTCTCCAACTCTTTCAAGATACCTTGCAACCAGTGAAATATCGGCAATGAATTTTATATTTTCTTCTTTGCCGGATGGAAGGGAATATAATTTTCGAATAATTGCCTTTTCGATATTGTCTATGTCATCATCTATACCGCCCATTTTAAAAGCAAGTGAGGGATTGGATTCTTTGAAAGAGATAGCTGCTTTATCAAGTATCGATACGGATAGATTAAGCATCTCAAGCAGTAATTTTTTTAGGTCGTCATCTAAATGTTCTTTATTCATTTTTGACAGGCTTTTTGCTACCTTGGCGATATTAGCAGAAAGGTCACCTATCCGTTCAAGTTGGATTATTATATTACTGACGGAATGTATATATCTTAAATCTTTTGCAAGAGGTTGATATTCTGCCTGAAGAACAACACATTTTTCTTCAATAGAAATTTCGTAGTCGTCTATACGGCTGTCTTCGTCTATTACCTTTTGTGCCGGGACAGGGTCTCTGTTAATCAAAGATTTAACTGCTCTGGATACCGCTTCCCGGGCAAGTTTCGCCATTGATAAGACATCTTCAGAAATTTCGGTAACTTTCTTATAGAATACTTTTCTCATACTGCTAATAATTTAATTGAATTAAGATTCCTTAATATTTAAAAAGTTTCTGGATATACCATAGAGTAAGTCTCCGGTTCTTTCAAGATGTGATATAATATCTGAAAAAACTACTCCTGAAAGTGGAGAGCATTTATTGTCCTGTAGTCTTTTCAAATGATTAGTCCTGATTTCTTTTACGATTTCGTTTATCTCGGATTCGTATTTTTCACATTTTTTAATCTTTTTCAGGTTATCATTTTCCATTCCGGATATAAGGGAACCAAAAAGCATGTTGACTTTAGCACGAACTGATTCTAATTCATTAAGAGCGTTTTGGCTGAATTTCATTCTATTTTCCTCTTTTACCAGTATCAGGTATAGTATGCTCTCAGCATGGTCGCCGGCTCTTTCAGCATCATAGGCAATATGAAGCAGATTAGTCAGTTTCTTAGAAAGCCTCATGCCCAGTGATTTTTGTGATATCCTGGTAAGATACCTTATTATATCTTCTGTAATACTGTCAACAGCGGATTCCCTGTCAAGCACTTTTTTTTCAATCGTGATATCTTTTTTATATAATCTTTCAAATGAAAGATTTAGCATTTCCTGTGCTATGTTTGTTATCCTCAGTAACTCCTTCTTTGATTGTTCCAGTGAGAGGGAAGGGGTATTAATCAATCTGCTGTCCAGGTATAGAGCGTTTTTATGTACTGTTATATCGGTCCCCGGAATCAATTTGCGGACTGTTTTTTCAAAAAAGCCAATCATGGGGAAAAGAACTATGGTGGTAATTATATTAAATACGGTATGAATATTGGCAATCTGATGGGTTATGCTCCGGCCGCTTAACCTTATAACCAGGGGCTGGAGTCTTACTACATATAAAAGGATGACAAAAATAATGGTGCCGAAGATATTAAACATAAGATGTGAAAAAGCGGTTCTTTTTGCTGTAACCGTAGTTCCAATGCTTGATATCAGTGCGGTTGAACATGTACCGATATTGTCTCCGATAAGGACCGGTATGGCTGCTTCAATAGGTATGAGCCCCTGGGAAGCAAGAGCTATAAGGAGCCCGATGGTAGCCGAGCTGCTCTGGAGCAATGTTGTTAAACTGATTCCGGCGATAATTCCATAGAAGGGATTGGCACTGAAAACCAAGAGAAAATTTTTGAAAGCTTCATTATCCCTTAATGGAGTCATTGCATTTTTCATTACGGTCATACCCAGGAATATTAAACCCAGTCCGATTATGGTCATACCGATATTTCTGTATCTTCTTCTTTTACTTATGAAGTACATCAGAAACCCTATTATGATTAAAGGGTAGGAAAGCATATCTGCATTAAAGGAAATCATCTGGGCGGTAATGGTAGTACCGATGTTTGCACCCATGATTATTCCTATTGCATTTTTCAAAGTTATGAGGCCGGCATTGACGAAGCCGACTGTCATTACCGATGTAGCACTGCTGCTCTGAACGAGCATTGTGGTAAAAACTCCTACAAGGACTGTTGACCAGGATCTCTTTGTAAGGGTATTTATTACTGTTTTTAATTTGTTGGAAGTGACTTTTTGAAGACTGCTGCTGAGTCTGTTTATTCCAAAAATAAAAAGGGCCAAACCGCCCAATATTTCTATAACCAGTTTAAAATACATAGATTGTAATTTGAATTTATAATGGCTAAGAGTGATTATAATAAAATAGGATGAATTATTAAATAACAAAAATTATTTTTTTACAGGACTATTGAAAATTAATTGTAATTGGTTGAAATATCTTTTTTTAATTAGCGGCAGCCTTAAATGAAAGGGGTATATACCAATTGGTATTTTTCTTTAAATACAATATAATAATTAGAAATTATATCTTAAATAAATTAAATATTTTATGAAAATTCTTGAAACTGTTTTACATGGTTTTATTCTTGCAGTAGTAAATATGATTGGCATTGTATTTGGTTTTGGTGTGTACCATTTTTTAATGAGGTATAACCAGATGTTAATGCAGGCCCCCGTAGCTGCTGTTTTTTCTATTATAGTTTTTACCACATGGATAGTTGTCTTGAAATATAAAAATGTTACAAGACTTTTACCTGAATGTAAGCTTGAATTTTTACTGGTTTTTTTGTTCTCAATGGCATGGCTGCCGATAATATTCATACCTCTTCATTATGTTACCCAGGGATATATTACTTCTTTTGGTAATGTTTATGTTAACTGGCTTTTTCAAATACCTGTCAATATTTTTATAGTCCTTATTGCTTATTTGATAGTATCCGGTAAGCCCCGGAAAAAATAAAATAAGTATTATATTACGGCTTCTACTATAAACTTAATTCCGAGATAGAATAAGAATATGCTGCAAGCGATAAGAATGCCGTTGTAAATTTTCTGGTTAAAAAACCTGCGTCCGCTTTTTACAAGAAATCCTATGGATAAATACCAGATAAAATCCGCGCTTATATGTCCTATATAAAATGAGGAAACACCTGCTATATTAAACTGGACACTTTTTAAAAGAAATGCGGCACCGATACTTAGCCACCATATGGACCAGTAGGGATTTACGATACTTATAGCTGCACCTTTGAGCAGGGCGACGCCGCCTGACCTGGCGTTAATTGTTTTTTGTCTTAATGCTGTTTTAAAATCTATTTTGAATCTTTTTTTAACAATGGAAAGTATAATATCAATTCCGAGATATAGAAGGAAAATGCCTCCTATTATACTTATTACCCTGGAAACGAGGGGGTTATCCAGCAATTTTAATATCCCCATAAAAAACCCTATTACAACTATTAGTTCCAGCAGGGAATGCCCCAGGACTATAAAGAATGAAGTCCAGAATCCCTTTTTAGCCACGCTGCTTATAACCAGGGTGAGCATCGGGCCGGGCACCATCGCTCCCGAGAAGGCAACTATAAGGGACCCAAAAAAAATTTGAAAAATATCATTCATTATCCTTCAACAACCTTGTTCTCCAGCCTTCCTATTTTTTCGATTTCACAGATAACGGAATCTCCCGGCCTGAGCAATTTTTCCCCCTTTGTAAAAACCCCCACGCCGGAGGGTGTCCCTGTTGATACGAGGTCTCCGGCTTCCAGGGTAATGGAGCGGGAGATATATGATATTAATTCAAAAGTTTTAAATATCATATCAGAAGTATTTCCGTCCTGTCTCAGTTCACCATTCACATAGGATTTAAGGTTAAGATTATCGGGGTCAGGTATCATGTCTTTACTTATTATAGCGGGACCTATGGGGCAAAAAGTGTCAAAGCTTTTAGCCCGGTACCACTGGGATTCATTTTTTTGTATATTTCTGGCTGTGATGTCATTTAATATGGTATAGCCGTAAATATAATCCGATATTTTATTCAGGCGGATATTTTTTATCCTTTTTCCTATAACTGCTGCAAGCTCAACCTCGTAATCAAGTTCCTTTACCTCCTGAGGATAAATTATGTTTTCTTTGTCCTTTATAATACAGCTTCTTGCTTTTGAAAAAAGCACGGGTTTTTCGGGAAAGCGCCCGTCCTGTTCTTTTATATGAGATTTGTAGTTCATGCCCACGCATACTATTTTACCCGGTATGCAGGTATTAATGTCCGGCTCAAAAATCATAAATTCTCCTCAGGTATTAAATAAAAACATAACCAGTACTTTATTCTAATTATTTTACCAGTTTTTAGAAAGTGTTTTGTCTGAATAAATATAATTGCCATATCGTTTATTGATACTACATGAAGTCTTTATTATCCACTGTTAAAATAAGATAGGAATATAATTTCTCTCTCTATGTATGTTTATGGGAATGTTTGACATAAACGCTGTTTTTAATAAAATAGGTTGAGTCCCTTAATTTCTATAAATATATTAGAATTACTCCCATAATGGAGCGGAAAGGTTTTATACAGGAAATTGTGCTGGATGTTTTTAAGAAATTGAAAATTAAAGTAAAATCATAAAGTTAAGTAAAATATTAAAGAAAGCTTGAAATAACAAAGGCAATGAATGATATAAATACAGATAAAAATTATAAGAGCGGAAATATTATAGAAGTAAAAAACCTTGTAAAAGAGTTCAAGGGTTTAAGGGCCGTGGATAATATTTCTTTTTCCGTGAAGGAAGATGAGATATTTGGTTTTTTAGGACCGAATGGTGCGGGAAAAACAACTACCATTAATATGATATGCACGCTTTTGTCAAAAACATCCGGCAGTATTACACTGAACGGTCACAGTGTTGATAGGGAGAGGAATAAAATAAGGAATTGTATTGGCATGGTATTCCAGGACCCCAGTCTCGATGACAGGCTGACAGCGCTTGAGAATTTACATTTTCACGGCTTACTTTATAATATCCCGCGCAGAACCCTTAAGAAGAGGGCTGAAGAAGTGCTTGGTATTGTTAATCTTACCGGCAGGGAAAATAGTCTTGTAATGACTTATTCTGGAGGTATGAGAAGAAGGCTTGAAATTGCAAGGGGTCTTCTTCACTATCCAAGGGTGCTTTTTCTTGATGAGCCGACTCTTGGACTTGACCCGCAGACAAGAAATAAGATATGGGATTATATAATCAGGCTTAGGAAGAATAGAAAGATTACTATCTTTTTAACCTCCCATTACATGGAAGAAACAGAAATCTGTGACAGGATAGCAGTAATAGACAGGGGCAAAATTATTGCTCTTGACAGTCCCGAAAATCTTAAAAATATGATAGGCGGGGATATTATAACGCTGACTTCCGAAGATAATGCCAGGCTTAAAGAATATGCGAATAGGATGGATGGTATTGAGGTTCATAATATAAAGGAAGATAAAATCAGATTTGAAGTTAAGAATAGCTCGGAATTTATACCAAAACTGATTAAAGAAAGCCCTGTTAAAATTTTATCTATAACAGCAAGGAAACCGACTTTAAATGACGTATTTCTTGAACTGACCGGCAGGGAGATAAGGGAGGAAAGTGCAAGCCTGAAGGACAATATGAGAATGAGAATAAGAAGGAGAATGAGGCATTGAAAAGGGAACTGGCTGGAATTTATACGGTATGGTTAAGGGATATTAAGAGATATTTAAGAGACAGGCCGAGGGTCATAGGCTCATTTGCTCAGCCGGTCCTTTTCCTTTTTGTTCTTGGTACCGGGATTGCAAGCTCTTTCAATGTTTTTGGAGGAGGTGGCGGAAAAGATTTTCTGTATTTCATGTTCCCGGGAATCGTGGGAATGCCCGTTCTTTTTACATCTTTTTTTAGTGCCATGTCGATTGTATGGGACAGGGAATTCGGATTTTTAAGGGAGATTCTGGTAGCGCCGGTATCCAGGATATCTATTGTCGTGGGAAAACTGCTGGGAGGCTCCACTATCGCAATGATTCAGGGTTCAATAATACTGATGTTCGGCCCCCTGCTTGGAGTACAGATTAATTTCCTTATTTTTTTGAAGGTACTGGGTATAGTGTTTTTGATTGCAATGGTAATTTCCAATATGGGAATTATGCTGGCTTCGGTTATCAAGTCAATGCAGGCATTCCAGGTAATTACTAATTTTTTGCTTATGCCCATGTTTTTTCTTTCCGGTGCTCTTTTCCCGTTAAATCAGACTGTGGAGTGGATGAATATAGTTTCAAAAATTAATCCCCTCTCATATGGAATTGATGCTATGAGATTCACGATTTTAAATGACCTGTCTCTGCAGCTGTATCCGCTGTGGCTGGATATTGTAGTGCTGGTATTTTTAATTATAGTATTTAGCATAATAGGAACCTTTTTATTTAACAGGCAGGATTAAAGAATATATTTTGTTTTAAGGAAATAAATAAAGGTTTTGCATGTATAATTGTAAACTTACAGAAGAATTTTTACTTCGTTTAAAATCTTTTCCGATTCACTGTAACTGATTGATAGAAGTTTTGTCAGAGTATCTATCCTGATGTTTCCAAGCTCTTTTATCATAATGATATTGGAATCAAAAAGTTTTTCTTTCTGTTTGACTGTGACTGTGGTCAGAATACTTACGGGGTAAAGTTTTTTTGCCTCAATAAAATACTCAAGGTTTTCAACTTCAGGATGATGCCATGCCATTATTTTTAATCCCACGCAGCTGGCATATTTTATTGCGTCGGAGGTGCATTTCGTGTTTGTTACAAGCATGGCGCCAATCTGGTCATCAGAAAAAGTACCGCTCTTTATATAAGCTTTTTCTATGTCAACAAATCTGCTGTTTATATAAAGCGCAGTTTTTAAATCAGATTTTATGCCGGGTGAATTGTGATACTTGCATTCAATAAAATACAGAGTTCCTTTTCTTTTTGCCGTGACGTCAACTTCGTGCTCAACGCAGTAGCCGTTAATTATTTTTCCCACTTCCGTGGTAAAATCATATTCATTTAAAATTTTGGCTATATATTCTTCAAAAACAAAACCATCCGGCCCCATACCCATAATAGCTCTCTTAAGAGAATATTTAAGTGCAGCTTCCGGCTTAAGCTTTTTCAAATGGTCAAGAGTTTTATGGTATATCTGGGTGGTGCTCATGTTATTCTTTATTTTTTTACCGACTTCCCTTATGGTTTTTTTTGCGAGGTCCGGGGGAGTACCTGCCTTTAAGAGGGAATGGTTTATTTTATCTTTGTCATACGGCTCAACATTGCCGTCTGCCTTAACAATATTTTTTTTCATGCGTTTTGTGGGAAAGTTTAAAAATAATTTTTTTAAAGTTAAATTATAACATGTTAGAAATATAATATTTAAAAAAATTTTTAATATTAATATTTTCTGATATAACTTTTACATAGGACGGTTAATGCTATAATAATTTAGAGCAGGTTCTCTAAAGTGGTTTAGTATTTAATAAGATAGACTGGCGGGATTGGTTGGATAAATTTTTTAACAAAAAAAATTATTTTAAAAAAGGAACCCTGCCCTGCTTAATAATAAGGACGGTAATCGTAATTATAATTTTTACCCTTGTAACTACTATATTTATGTCATGCACAGGTAATTTTGAAATTAAAGAAAGTTACATAGCGGACGGTGCGGCCGGCAGTGCAGTATTTCCGCCGGGAGTAAGCACGATTGCCGGAAGAGGCAGTAAAGCCGGTACTGCTGAAAAGGTTTACCTTAAAAGGCCCGGCAGGAAGGAATTAGACGAAGTGGAGAATCCATCTGAAGGAGATAATGTAGATGGCAATGAAGATGACCCTGAGAATGAGGTTATGGGAGATGAAAACGAAGAAAGTGAAGCTGAACAGGAGCAGGAAGTATATGGGGAAATAAATGAAGGAAGCAGCGAGCAGTCAGCAGGAGATGATATGGCAGCTATAGATTTTAATGACGCCGGCAGCTTCAGGATTGAAGTAAATCTCTTAAAACAGGTGGTCTATGTCTTCTATAGGGAGGAGCTTATAAGGAAAATGGTGTGCTCGGGAGGTACCGTAGGGAAGCCGACTCCTGAAGGGGAGTTTAAAACGACACAGCAGGGAGAGTATTTCTGGTCGGATAAATATAATATTGGAGCTTACTACTGGATAAGGTTCCATAATGACTATCTTTTTCACAGTGTTCCCTTTGATGCGGAGGGGCAGATGATAGTGGAAGAGAATGAAAAGCTTGGTACCCATGCAAGCCATGGCTGCATAAGATTGGGCCTGGAAGATGCAGCGTGGATGTATGATATGCTTCCTCTTGGAATAAAGGTGTTAATCTACCGGTGAGCCATACTGGAAGAATCGTTTTACAGGGTTTTAAAATAAAAACAGGTATTTAGAAATTCTAACTATAGCCGGATAAAATATCCATAATGTATATAAAGAAATTAGAATTAAGAAATTACAGAAATTACAGTCAGGTAAATCTGGACTTTGATAAAAATACGATACTGATACTGGGAAATAATGGCAACGGCAAGACGAATTTGCTTGAATCTATCTGTTATCTTTCAACAGGAAGGTCACATAAGACCTATGTCCAGGATGAAATTATCAAATGGGGAAGCGATTATTCTATCATAAAGGCACTGATTGATTCCGGGAACAGCGATAAAAAAGACCGTTTTATAGAAATAGAGCTGTGGAGGGGGAGCAGCAGCAATAACAAAATAAAAGTTGATAAGACCAGGCAGAAAAAGAAATCAGATTTTACCTCTATCCTTCCCTCGGTCATTTTTTCCCCTGATGACCTGAATATTATAAAAGCCGGCCCTTCCGGGAGGAGGGATTTCCTTGACAGTGTGCTTGAAACTATTGACAGCAAATACTACAGAGAAAGAACTCAGTATCAAAAGATACTGCTTCAGAGGAATAGCCTTATAAAAAGCATGAGCGGAAACAAAAAAGTTAACCTGCGGGGCAGCTCAACCCTGGAAGCGTGGGATGACAATATCGTAAAGTATGGCGTTGATATAATAAGAAAGAGATTGAGTCTGCTGCATGAACTTAAACATGAATTTGAAAATTATATGAGCAGTTTTTTTAAGGAAGCAGACGTGGATATTTTTTATATGTTTAGCTGGGACAGAAAGGGAAGCCGGGATAGCTTCAAAAGTCCTTTACTTTCTGAAATGGCCGGTAGCAATTTTACCGGCGGTAATTTAAAAGAAATATTTTATCGCAGGTTAAAAGAGAGCCGGGAAGAAGACATTAGATATAAAAATACCACGGTTGGTCCTCACAGGGATGATTTTGAAATTCTGATTAATGGTAAAAATGCGAGGTATTTTGGTTCGCAGGGACAGCAGAGAATTGCTGCAATATGTTTGAAATTGTGCAAGCTTGATATCATTGGAAAGAAAATAAAAAGAAACCCGGTTCTTCTTCTGGATGATGTTTTTTCGGAGCTTGATATAGAAAGAAGAAAGCTGCTGGTGAAAATAATCAAAAATAATTTCCAGACTTTTATAACTGCCACCAATATCAGTTACATTGATAAACTTGACCTGGATTTTGGGAGTAAATTGCTGGTTAAAGATAATAAAATTACGGTTCTGAATTTATAAACAGGTATATATAAATTATAATAAAGGTATGAAAAAAATAGATGATATCGGAAGTGTAATAAGGGATATAGTAAAAGACCTTGATATGGAAGACGGGCTAAAGACTTCCAGAATTTTTAGCAGGTGGCCGGAAATCGTAGGCACTGAAATAGGCAGAAAATCAAAGCCCAGGAGGCTTGCCGGAGATACTTTATATATATCTGTCGTTAATTCGACCTGGGCAAATGAGTTAAGCCTGATGTCGGGCCAGCTGATTGAGAAAATAAATTCTTTTATTGGCGGAGAAGTAGTGAAAAGTATTAAATTCAGGCAAAATAATTGAAATTCCTGGCCTGTTTTTGAGCAAATTTAAAGCAAAATATGGTATAATAATTTGTATTGGAAATAATAAAAATAGCAGAAATTATTAAAAAATTTTTTATACTTAGAAAAGAAAAGGGTAATGGGTATTTAGGTAATTTTCTTGCTTACTTATTGCCCTTTATCTGTATAAAAAAGGAAAAATATTAAATAGCTGGAGGAGTTTTTTGAAAAAATCGACATATGATGCCAAAGATATTACAGTCCTGGAGGGACTTTCTGCCGTAAGAAGAAGACCCAGTATGTATATAGGTTCTACCGGCTCCAGAGGATTACATCATCTTGTTTACGAAGTAGTGGATAACAGCATAGATGAGGCGATGGCCGGGCATTGCGATAATGTGCTTGTTGTATTGAATGATGATAACTCTGTTACTGTAATAGATAATGGCAGGGGCATACCGGTAAAGAAGGTAGATAAGTTTAATAAACCTGCTGTTGAAATAGTACTTACAAAATTACATGCCGGAGGTAAATTCGGCGGCCAGGGGTACAAGGTCTCGGGGGGCTTACATGGAGTGGGTATATCTGTAGTAAATGCCCTTTCTGAAAAGTTAAGGATAGAAGTAAGAAGGGACGGTTATATTCACAGTCAGAAATTTGTAAGAGGAGAGCCGGTAATGAAACTGACGAAAGGCGAAAAGACAAAATCACACGGCACCGCAATTACATTTTTTCCGGATAGGAAGATATTTGAGGATATAGATTATAAATTTGAGATTCTTGCCAGCAGGATGAAGGAGATGGCGTTTTTAAATAAAGGGTTAAAAATTACCCTTGTAGATTCAAGGATTAAACCCGAGAAGAAAGAAGCTTACCAGTTTAACGGAGGAATAAAGGATTTCGTAAAATATTTATGTGAAAAAAAGGATATATTGCATAAGAAGGTGATATATTTTAAAAATGCTGTAGGGAAACACGAGATGGAAATCGCCATGCAGTATACCAACGGCTATTCAGAAAGCATATTTTCGTTTGCGAACAATATAAATACAACAGAAGGCGGAACGCATCTAAGCGGTTTTAAGGGTGCTCTTACAAGGACAATTAATGATTATGCAAGAAAAATAAATATGCTTAAGGAAAAAGATAATAATCTTTTAGGTGAAGATATAAGGGAAGGTGTTACTGCAATCATCAGTGTGAAATTAAAGGATCCCCAGTTTGAAGGACAGACAAAGACCAAGCTTGGAAATAGTGAGATAAAAGGTTTTGTCGAGTCCACAGTGAATGCAAAACTTGCCGAATTTCTGGGAGAGAATCCTAAAGTAGGTAAAATAATAGTGGGAAAGTGCATGGAAGCCTCTATGGCAAGAACTGCGGCAAAAAAGGCCAGAGACCTTACAAGGAAGAAATCCCTGCTGGAAAGCAGCTCCCTCCCCGGTAAGCTTGCTGACTGCTCTATAAATGAACCAAAATATTCCGAGTTGTTTCTGGTTGAGGGTGATTCAGCTGGAGGAAGTGCAAAGCAGGCAAGGGACAGGAGATTCCAGGCAATTCTTCCCCTCAGGGGTAAAATTTTAAATGTTGAAAAAGCAAGGTTGGACAAGATATTAAATAGCCAGGAAATTCAGACAATGATAACTGCAATGGGCTCAGGCATAGGTGAGGATTTTGATATTAAAAGTGCCAGATATCATAAAGTTATAATAATGACGGATGCTGATGTGGACGGAGCTCACATAAGAACACTGATACTGACATTTTTTTACCGTTATGCACGTGAGTTAATTGAGGCAGGGTATGTATATATAGCCCAGCCGCCTTTATATCAGGTGAAAAACAAAAAAGAGGCTTCCTATGCTTATAGTGATAAAGAGCTGGAAAATATAAAAAAGAAATATAAAAATAAAAAAATCAGTGTACAGCAGTATAAAGGTCTGGGTGAAATGGACCCGGAGCAGCTGTGGGAAACGACCATGAACCCGGAAGCAAGGACACTTCTAAAGGTTGAGATTGAAGATGCGTTAATTGCGGATGATGTCTTTTCTACACTGATGGGCAATAAGGTTGAACCAAGAAGGGAATTTATTGAAAAGAATGCAAGGGGGGTTTCCTTTATTGATATATAACCAGTATTTAGTCAGGAGTGTAAATGGTATTTGAATTAAGAGGCAAGGTAAAAAATATTGAGATTGAATCTGAAATGCAGGATTCATATCTGAGTTATGCCATGAGTGTAATTATAGGCAGGGCCCTGCCGGATGTAAGGGATGGACTAAAACCGGTTCACCGCAGGATTTTATACGCCATGAATGATATGGGAATGAGGCATAATACGCCATATAAAAAAAGTGCGCGTATTGTAGGAGAAGTACTTGGAAAATATCATCCCCATGGTGATACTGCAGTTTATGATGCAATGGTACGTATGGCACAGGGATTTTCACAGAGATATACTCTGGTAGATGGGCATGGGAACTTTGGCTCTGTCGATGGTGATAGAGCTGCCGCTATGAGATATACCGAAGCAAGGCTTGCTTCTATTTCCGAGGAGCTTCTGGCAGATATTGGTAAGGATACGATAAAATTTACCGATAATTTCGATAGCTCCCTTCAGGAGCCAGAGGTCCTTCCGGCAAAGTTTCCCAATCTTCTGGTAAACGGTTCTTCGGGGATTGCCGTAGGTATGGCTACAAACATACCCTCGCATAACCTCGGGGAAGTAATTGACGGTGTGATATATTATATAGATAATCCCAAATGTGAGATCAAGGAGTTGATGAAGAGGATTAAGGGGCCCGATTTCCCCACCGGCGGAATAATAATGGGAATAAATGGGATAAAGCAGGCCTATGAAGAAGGCAGGGGCCGCGTAGTGGTAAGAGGGAAAGTGCATCAGGAAATGCCAAAAAAAGGAAAATCGCAGGTAGTGGTAACCGAGCTTCCATACCAGGTGAATAAATCGAAATTTATTGAAAAAGTGGCCGACCTCACAAGGACAAGAAAAATAGAGGGGATCAGCGACCTCCGTGATGAATCCGATAAGAGCGGGATGAGGATAGTAATAGAGCTTAAAAGAGATGCAATTCCCAGCGTGATTACTAATTATCTATATAAAAATACCCAGCTGGAAGAAACTTTTGGAGTGATAATGCTTGCGCTTGTTAACGGCGTACCAAGGACCCTGAACCTGCGCAGCATGATAGGAGAATATACCAGGCACAGGTTTGACATAGTTGTAAAAAGAGCTAAATATGAATTAAAGAAGGCGGAAGAACGTGAGCATATACTGAAGGGATATTTAATAGCTCTGGACAATCTGGATGCAGTGATAAAGACCATTAGGTCGTCAAAAGATGTCCCCACTGCCAGAAAAAGACTGGTAAAGAATTTCAAGCTTACCGTAATACAGGCACAGGCTATTCTTGATCTGAAGCTCCACCGTTTAACCGGCCTGGAAAGGGATAAAATAAAGCTGGAGCACAAACAGCTTGAGGAAACCATAAAAAAGCTAAAAAAACTTCTGGGAAGCGATAAGCTGATATATGGGGTAATAAAGGAAGAGCTTGGAGGAATAAAGAAAAAATATAATGATGAAAGAAGAACGGATATAACCACGGATGTTTCCGATATTGAGATTGAGGACCTTATACCCGAAGAAGAGAATGTAATATCCATATCACATTCGGGATATATAAAGAGAGTTCCGGTAACAACCTATAGAAAACAGGGTAGAGGAGGTAGAGGCGTAACCGGTACCAATTTAAAAGAAGATGATTTCGTAGAGCACCTGTTTATAGCATCCACACATCATTACATAATGTTTTTCTCAAACAGGGGGAAGGTATACCGCATGAAAGTTCACCAGATTCCAACAGGGAGCAGAACGTCAAAAGGTAAGGCAATTGTAAATTTACTTCCATTCCTGCCCGGGGAAATGGTTGCTGCAATAATTGCGGTCAAGGAGTATACAGAAGACAGGTACCTGATAATGGCGACTAAAAAAGGAATGATTAAAAAAACTCCCATCAGTTTGTATGATTCTTCAAGGAAAGGTGGAATTATAGCTATCAGAATTAAAGAAGGAGATGAATTAATAGGAGTAGAGGAAACTAATGGTAATGATGAAATCATAATGGTTTCAAAAAATGGGCAGGCGATAAGGTTCAGTGAGAAAGACGCAAGACCCCTTGGCAGGGCATCACAGGGAGTAAGGGGAATGAAGCTGGTAAAGGGTGATGAGGTGCTTTCTATGATGGTGGCAAAAGAGACGGGCGGAGACCTCTTCGTGCTTACAGAGAACGGGTATGGCAAGAGAACTCGTTTATCCGAGTATAAGAAACAAAAGAGGGGCGGAATTGGTGTTAGAACCATAAAAATTACAGAGGATAAAGGTAAAATTGCCGGTGCCGGTATATTAAGGGATGTACATGATGTCATGGTTATATCCAGCAAGGGGATACTTATAAGGATTCAGGCCAAATCAATCTCAAGGATAGGAAGGTCCACTCAGGGAGTCAGGATTATTAATCTGGGGGAAGGAGCTAAAGTAGCTTCTTATTCAATTGTCGCTTCCGGAGGTTAATACAGGGTTTATTTGATTGTTATATAAGCTGATTTTATTATTTAAATCTGTTATTATAGCTTTAATTAAAGATTATTGGGATAAATAGAATCTTTTCTAAAAAAGTATGGGATTTAAAATATTAACGATTGCCTAAATATAAGGAGGTAAAACGATGGCAGAGGTAAACATGGCTGATATTGATGCTGACTTCAGCAAAAAAAGTTCTACAGGTATGGAGCCAAAGATTGCAGTGCTACTTGCATATTTATTCGGATGGCTTGGCGGGCTTATAATCATGATTCTGGAAAAAGAAAATAAGTTTGTGAAGTGGAATGCTCTTCAGGCATTAATCCTTGGTATTCTTGAAGTGCTATGTGTAATAGTGATTTCTTTTCTTCTGGGGCTTATTCCCTTCATAGGAAAGTTTTTATTCTCAAGGCTTGGTTATGTTGCTACGGTAGTTTTATGGATTTTTGGAATAGTAGCGATTGTTCAGGGCTTTCAGGGGAAATCATACAGGATTCCTATGGGAATCAGTACCATGACCGATAAGTATTTTAAAATGTAAGAAACCGGCGGTCAGCAGAAAATTACATAAAATTGTTTGTATTATCCTGCTTTGATAATGGTGTAGAGTATTTTAATTTAATTGATTAAAAGTAATGCTGTTATATGAAGCAGGATATATAACAGGGTTGCTAAGGATATAATCTTGAGATATGAGTGCCATTTATATTATCCCCTGGAATTTTAAGGAGTAAATATGGATATTGAGAGAAGAGTTTTAAAAAGCGTCAGCGAGCTTTCTATGTTTAAATACCTCCTGTTTTTTTATCTGATATTTTTTTTGCTGTGGATAATTGTTATGGTTTTTGTGGGGCTTCTTACATGGTTTGGCCTTTCTTCTTATGGTCTTGATATAAATAATATACTGCAGAGTTTCGGCATGGGAAATACCAATGTATTGCCTGGCTTGCTGGGAGGGGGAACTGCGCTGGCTATTGTTATGGTGATTGTCGGCGGGCTGCTTACGGCAGTATTTTCAGCAGGTGTCGGAACTATAATGGTCTGGATTATGAATGTCGTTTTAAAGATGAGCGGAGGTATAGAGTTAAGATTTTTGCCGGAAAAGAAGAAATAGAAGGTTTTATAGGGCATTATATAACCAGGCAGTAAGAGTGCAGCTGCAGGAAGAGTCCGGGAATCAATTCATAAGAAAGTAATAATATCAGTGGTATTTTATATGTTAGCGGGGATAGCTTTTACCTTGACAAAAAAATATTAAATTGCTATTTTGACATCTGTAAAAATTGGGTGGGGGCCTATAGCTCAGCTGGTTAGAGCGCATCCCTGATAAGGATGAGGCCTCTGGTTCGAGTCCAGATAGGCCCACCATTTGGTGGTCGTGGGGGTGTAGCTCAGCTGGGAGAGCGCCTGCCTTGCAAGCAGGAGGTCAGCGGTTCGATCCCGCTCATCTCCACCAAAAAATTTTTATATTATTTCTGCTGTCTGTCATATCATCCGGATAAACCGGATGGAAAGAATCATAGATTTTAAGGGTCCGGGATTAATGACCAATATCTGGCTGGAAACATTTTTAGGTAAAATAGGAAAGTACCTTATAGATTTTTTATCAGGGTATTTATACTATATAATCCCTGTCGTGATTATATATGGGATTTTTTTGGCGCTATCTTCATATAATCTAAAAAGAATTGAAAAAAGGGCTGATACTGGAATAATCAAAAGCGCAAAGAATATATTGAATGCAAATCCTGACATTAGCTACATAGAACTGGTTAGTGAAATAGATATCCCCTGGGAAAAAATAATAAGTGAATCTTCTTTTTTCCCCTATGTTTCAAGACAATCGGACTTATGGATAACCAGGACAAATCTTTCAAATATAAAAAGCATAGTTATGCATGATGACAAGAAGATAAGAATAGTACTGGAAAGAAATAATATCGGGAGTTTTAAAGAAAGGCCTGCCGTTAAAAGAAATTTATACACCGAATATGCACGCAGGTTGACGGGTAAAGATAAAGATTAAGTCTCCTACGGGTGAAGGCTGAATATCGGCTCAATTATTTTTAGAAGTATCCAGAAAAGTACGTTGGAGCTGCCGCCCATACTTGAAACCCTTCTATAGCCTTCTATCATTTCTATATCATATTTTAAGAAGAAGTTTGTAAATAAATTACCCATGTTTGAGGATATCCATAAAATTATGGGAATTATTATAATTGCGGATATAAAGCTTCTAAAAATATCTCCTCTTGAAAGAACAATAACCCATACCATTATAAGGGGAATCATTATAAGGTCCGAGCTTGGAAGTATGGTGCTGCCTGGAAGGATGGTAGAAATATAAATGGTTAACGGTATTAAAACTGCAGACATGGTAATTGTTGAAGGCATACCTGCCAGTATTATCGGGTCAAGACCGATGTTTAAGTCTCTTTTTGTTATCTTCCGCTTTATGAAGCTTTTAATATCACTAATTGTAGGAGTAAGGCCTTTAAATAAAATATTTACAGTCCTTGGTACCAGTATGAAGATAAATGAAAGTGTGAGGCCGCTTATAAAAGCATAAAAGAGATTCGAAGCCGGGTTTAGAAAGAAATTCTTATAGCGGGTGATTGCCCCTATTATAAACCCGAGTATAAAACCCGTTAAAATCGGCTCTGAAAAGATACCCATTTTGTACTGGAGCTCTTCATAAAAAATATGGATTCTTCTTATAAGCGGAATTTTATTAAATATGGTATTGATAAGGTGGGATAAAGGAGCCCAGCATATAATATGTGCCTGGGGTGTTGAGAAGCCGCTAATCCCATAGTAGTTATTTATGTATATTGCATATATATCCGATAGGACCAGGGTTATGGCAGCAGCGATTATTGCAATCAACAATGCTATCCACTCCATACCGGTGATGGCAAAAATAATAGAGCCGATGAATAGAAAACTCCAGTAATTCCAGATATCTATATTTATAGTCCTTGTAAATCTAAAAAGCAGCATGATTATGTTTATGGATACTACGGCTATTATTATATAGAGGGTAATGGGTGAGTTTAAAATAACATTTTTAGAAACAAGCCATCCTGCATCTATAATTGTGTATTCTTTTGTGGAGTTTAAAATTATGGTATTGGTGAAGGGTGTAAAAAAATTTATAAAAAGGCCAAGAAGAACAGATACGCCAAAAAGGCCCGTGAATATAAAGGCAAAATTTTTTAAGTTTTTAAGCGGCTTTCTGGTTATGATAAGACTTATCATAAACAATATGACCGGCAATAAAATGACAGGCCCGAGTTCTATTATATAATTTACTGCATTGAAAGTGGCTGACATAAAATTATTCTATGTTTCTAATGTTGCTTTATTATACTTATTATTTGG
>JAYEJA010000002.1:0-6434 GCA_034660395.1 Actinomycetota bacterium | reverse complement strand
AAATAACCTGCAGAGATTATTTAATACCAGAGAGAAATTTACCAAGGAAGATGATGTTCTTCCGAAAAGAGCGAAACAACGTCCTTTACTAACCCGAAGGGCAGAATATCACGGGCTTGCCCGTGGATGAATGGTTAGGCGGCGATATGTTACAATGTACTTATGGAAATAAGACTATCAGGACATAGTGCATATCGCACCGAATATCATATAGTATGGGTATCCAAATATCGCCGCCGTATCCTAAATCCTGGTCTACGGGGGTACTTAAGAAAACTTTTTCCCAAAATTATGAGAAGTCTCCCCGGATGTGAGATTATCGAATACAATATCCAGATAGATCATATCCATATGGTGATGATAATACCACCCAAATATAGAGTGTCCGAAGTAATAAGTAGAATAAAAGCTCAAACAGCAAGTAGATTAAGGAAAAAGTTTTCCTGGCTATCCAAGGTATATTGGAAAGAAAACATCGTATGGTCACCAGGATACTTTGTCTCTACTATAGGCTTGGACGAAAAGAGCATATTAGAATACGTAAGATGGCAAAAAACTCAGGATTTAGGTCAAGCGAAGCTTGAATTGTTTTAAAGTGCCACGGGCTTGCCCGTGGGTATCTACTCGGTGCCTATCAAGATGAAGACAAATATATTGTCAAGAATTATAAAGAGACGCAAAAACAATATAACCTCGACAGAGGCCGGGATGTGGAGACTGGAAAACCGAAACCTGAAAAATTAGATGAATTAGGTATCGTTTATTGATCTGAAGAGCAAACTAACACTGGCTTGCCCATGGGTTTCCACTAGACTTAAATGATTGATTTTCTAAACTTTGTGTTGAGTAAAGGTAAATAAAAACTGGATGTGTATAAAAATCTTGAAAATAAAAGATTTGAAGTTTTCTAAAATGCACAAATACAAAAAAGGAGGGTATAGTGTGAATCTAACACTATCACGGAAAGATAAAGAATTCCTAGAAGGAAAAAATGGGGAATCGGCAAGAATGGCAATGGAAGTGCTGGTTGAGCTAGCTAAATCTTATGGAGCCAGTAAGCTTATTGATATTAAGCAAGCCCATATAGATGGCTGCTCTTTTGCGGCTACAGGACAAGCGGGCCTGGAATTTGCCGAAAAACTAGCAGAAGGAGGAGGTAAGGTCAGAGTTCCCACTACCCTTAATATTACCTCAAGAGACATTAAACGCTGGAAGGATTTTAAAGTGCCCAAAAGCTTTTCTTCGAAAAGTGCTGCTATGGAGAAAGCTTATCTTAAAATGGGGTGTATACCCATATGGACATGTACACCCTATCAACAAGGTAACATTCCCAGATTCGGAGAACATATTACTTGGGCAGAATCAAATGCAATTAATTTTGCAAATTCAGTATTGGGAGCAAGAACTGCTCGATACGGAGATTTCACAGATATTTGTGCTGCTTTAACTGGAAGAACTCCCGATATTGAATTCCATTTAACGGAGAATCGCAGGGGACAATTTTTATTTAAATTCCACGGATTGGAAAACCGGGAACATTCTACTGCTTTTTATGCAGCCATAGGTTATCTTGTCGGTAAGATTACCGGTGATCTGGTTCCGGTATTGCAGGGAATACCTACAGAAATTACTTTTGATCAATTAAAAGCATTAAGTGCAGCATCAGCCTCATCCGGCTCGGTAGGCCTATTTCATGTAGTAGGGATAACTCCGGAGGCACATAATCTTGAGATGGCTTTTCAAGGGAGGCAACCCTTACAGATTGCCGATTATGGTTATGATGATGTTTTGGAAATAGCTAGGGAGTTGACCGTGACCGTAAAAAGAAAAAATGTAGATCTGATCGCCGTAGGTTGTCCTCATTTTTCTTATCAGGAAGTTGTTATGACTTTAAAACTGTTAAAATCAAGAAGGATAGCAGAAGGAGTACAATTCTGGATTCATACTAACCAGAATACGGAGTTTTTATTAAAGAAAATGGGCGTTTGGAAGGAAATAGAAGAAACAGGTGCCATGATAACTACCGATACATGCATATTAAACTGGCCACTGGATAACTGGGATTTTAAGGTTCTAATGACCAATTCGGGTAAATTTGCCCATTATGCCCCAGCTCAAACAGGATTGGAAGTTATATTCGGAAGCTTAAAGACTTGCGTTGAAACAGCAATTAGCGGTATTTGGAGGGGTAATTATGAGTTATAAAGTTATGACTGCAAAATTTTATGCACGGGGAAAAGCAGAAGGTAGGGCGCTGGTAACTGATAAATCTTTATGTTTCTGGGGAGGGCTTGATCCAGAAACGGGAAAAATAATTGAAAGGGAACATCCCTTAGAGGGACAGGATATAACGGGAAAAGTTTTAATCTTTCCCCGGGGACATGGTTCCAGTAGCAGTTCGGGAGTATTACTGGAAGCAATACGCTGTAATCATGGGCCTGCTGCCATAATTAATATTTTCTGTGAGCCAATTATTGCTATAGGAGCGATTGTTGCTAAAGTATTATATGGAAAAAGTGTGCCGATTGTGGTTGTATCGGAAGACGATTTCAAAAACTTTTATCCCGATATCCTCTTAAGGGTTGATGATAAAGAAAAAAGTATAATCATATTGGAATGAATTTAAAATAAATTAATATGTTAGTTAAATTTTAAAAGTGAACTAAATTAATCTCAGAATTTTTAAAAATATTTCTGAAAGTCAAAAATTATTTTAAAAATAAAATTAAAAGTATACGAAGGCAATAAAGAAATCACCTTTTCCTAATATTACTAAAAAAATGAGCATAAAATTTAGATTACACCTTACCACAGCAAAAATGAAGTAAGATGCGTGTGGGAGGTGAATTACAAAGGAGGATGAAGATCATATGGTTGTAAAAGAAGAAATGAAAAAGAGGAGAGCTACTGTTAGACCAATAAATGAAAGAATTTCAAGACTTAGAAAAGAAAGTGTAAAAACTAAGGTTAAGGTATCTAATGAGAGAGCTAAAGTTATAACAGAATTTTATAAAAGTGGAATTGGCACAGAGCAATCTGTCCCCATGCAGCATGCACTGGCATTTAAATACTTAATGGAACATGTAAGCCTACCAATTGAAAAAGGTCAATTGATTGTTGGGGTAAGAGGGATTGGCCCGCAAGAAGTTCCGACATATCCAGAAATTTGTACTCATAGTATGAAAGACTTAGAAATTTTAAATTTCAGGGAAAATATGCCTTACGAGGTTAATGATGAAACCAGAGAATTGTACGAAAATGAGATAATTCCATTTTGGAATGGTAAAACAATGAGGGATATTATCTTTAAAAACTTACCTCGGGAATGGAAAGAAGCTTATAAATTAGGAATATGGACAGAATTTATGGAGCAAAGAGCACCAGGTCATACAGCTGGCGGTGAAAGAATATTCAAAATCGGAGTTTTAGACATAAAAGGAAGAATTAAAGAGAAAATAAAGGAACAGAAGGCAACTGATCCAGAATACCATGACAAAATAGAAGAACTCAAGAGTATGGATATTGCAGCAGATGCCATTTTAATCTACGCTAAGCGCTATGTAGAAAAATTAAAAAAGATGATAAAGGAAGAGAAAGATCCTGGGAGAAAAAAAGAGCTTGATGAAATGGCAAAAATATGTCGTTGGGTTCCAGCACATGCACCTAGGACATTCTGGGAAGTTCTTCAACATTACTGGTTTGTTCATGTAGGAGTGGTCTATGAAACAAACCCATGGGATTCTTTTAATCCTGGGCGTTTAGATCAGCATTTATATCCATTTTACGAAAAAGACATTACAGAAGGAAGGTTAACAAGACAGGAAGCAAAAGAGCTTCTTGAGGCATTTTGGATTAAGTTTAACAACCAGCCGGCAGTGCCAAAAGTTGGTGTAACGGCGGAAGAAAGCTTTACATATAACGACTTTACAAAAATTAATATTGGTGGGCTAAAAAAGGATGGTTCAGATGGGGTTAATGAATTATCTTACTTAATTTTAGAAGTTCTTGATGAAGTAAGGACTTTACAGCCAAATACAGCTGTGTTAGTTAGTAACAAAAATCCAGAACAATTTATTACAAAGGCTTTAAAAGTAGCAGGATCCGGAATGGGCGAGCCACCGTTCTTTAATTTTGATGGAGTTATAGTTAAAATGTTGAGGCAGGGTAAGAGTTTGAAAGACACTCGCACCTCTGGGGTTAGTGGTTGTGTTGAAACTGGATCTTTCGGGAAAGAAAGTTACATTTTAACAGGATATTTCAATCTTCCCAAAATTTTTGAGATAACCTTAAATAATGGCGTAAATCCTCGAAGTAGGGAAAAGATTGGTATAGAAACCGGAGATCCAAGAGGCTTTAAGACTTTTGACGAGCTCTGGGAGGCTTTTATTAAGCAGATTAAACATTTTATGGACATAAAAATGAAAGGAAATGACATCGTAGAGGAACTCTATGCAAAATATTTGCCAGTTCCTTTCGAATCTCTTTGGTTGGATGATTGCGTTGAAAAAGCTAAAGATTATAATGTTGGCGGAACAAGATACAACACCCAATATGTTCATATTGTAGGGTTAGGCACTCTTACCTATAGTTTAACTTCAATTAAGTACCATGTGTTTGATAATAAGAGGGTATCTATGAACGAATTTCTTAAGGCACTCAAGCAAAACTTCGAAGGAAAGTATGAAACGTTAAGGCAAATCATTTTGAATAAAACACCCAAGTATGGAGAAGACAATGATTATGCCGATGAAATTGCAAAGAAAGTAGTCGATAATATGGTGGAGATAATCGAAAGTTATCCATCATCTCCGATCAGGCACGCTTCAAAGAGGGCTTATTTCTTTCCCACTACAGCTCATGTATATTTTGGAAAGGTTACCGGGGCAACGCCAGATGGAAGAAAAGCAGGTTTGGCGGTTTCTGAAGGTATTTCACCTGTTCAAGGGAGTGATAAGAAGGGAATAGCAGCTGTATTTAAGTCAGTTTCCAAATGTGACTGGGATAAAACTGGTGGAGCTTTGCTTAATCAGAAACTGACTCCGGATATGTTCGAGGGGGAAGAGAACATAAAAAAACTTGGCCAGCTTATGAGAACCTTTTTCAATATGGGAGGACATCACGTTCAGTTTAATGTGGTAAGTGCTAAATTGCTTCGCGAAGCACAAAAATTTCCTCAAGATTTCCAGGATTTAATGGTTAGAGTTGCTGGATATAGTGATTACTTTGTGAATTTACCAAAAGGTTTGCAAGATGAAATAATTGCGAGATCGGAACAAAAAGAAGTCTAATAAATATGAGTTTTTCAAGTAAATGGCTAAATAAAAATAGTGGAGGGTAATTAAATAGTTAATAGCGGGTTAATATTCGATATAAAAAGGTATGCTATCCATGACGGTCCAGGGATAAGGACCACTGTTTTCCTGAAAGGTTGCCCTCTTAAATGCTGGTGGTGCCATAATCCAGAGGGCAGAAGTCGTGAGCCTTTACTCATGTTTTATAAGAACAGATGTATGAAATGTCAAGATCAAGTTTGTGCCTACGTTTGTCCAACTGGCGCAATTACTTTTGAAAACAAAAATAGTATTCCACATATCAACAGACAAGCTTGCGATAATTGCGGAATTTGTTCAAGTGTTTGTCCTACTGAAGCACTGAAGATTGCCGGTAGAAAAATCACAATCAATGAGCTAATAAAGGAAATTGAAAAAGACATTTTGTTCTATGATAACTCTGGAGGAGGTGTAACTTTTTCGGGAGGAGAGCCGCTATTGCAGTACCAATTTTTAATAGAAGTCCTTAAGGGGTGCAAGAGTCGGGGCATTCATACTGTACTGGATACCTCTGGCTATGCTCTTGGAAATGTGTTTTCTTTGGTGTCTAATTATGTAGATATGTTTCTCTATGATCTTAAATTAACTGATGATAAAGAGCACATATTATATACAGGAGTTTCAAACATTTTAATTATAAATAACTTGAGGATCTTAGAAAATGCAGGTAGAGGGAAAGATATTATTTTGCGTTTTCCTGTCGTTACGGGAATTACCGATACAGAGAAAAATATTGATAGCCTTGTAGATCTTGTTTCTTCATTAAAAAGTATACGTGAAATCGATTTACTTCCTTTCCACGACATAAGTGAAAAATATAATAGGTTTGGTATAAAATATAAAATGCCAACGCGAGAAGCTCCATCACAAAAAAAATTGCAGTATATAAAAAAAAGATTTGAACAAATAGGACTTTACGTGAAAATTTAAAATAGAGCTGTAATGGATCTTTCCTTTAATTAACCAGGTCGTTTTCGCTCTTTTCAGATTTAAATAAAAAGCTTTTGGCTAAATCAGGAGGTTAAAAAGTAGTTACAACAACTGATGAGGCAATTTCACTTTTAACTTGTCAAGAATCAATTTTTGGTGTAGTAGTAATATATC
>JAYEJA010000001.1:0-29687 GCA_034660395.1 Actinomycetota bacterium | reverse complement strand
TTATCAATACAAGGACATATTATAACTGGTGCCTGCAATGGCCTTCTTTGCAAAAGTGGGGAATTTTACTTTGCAATACTGGGGAATTCCTTTTGCAATACTGTCCTATTTCATTTTGCAATAAATATTTAGTATTTTCATCTCCGAGATTATTTAAATGATTTTTTAGTAATCATATTACGCAATTGGTTGTTTTTTGTTTTGATTATATCTCTAAAAATAAGGCGAGGGAGCTAAATCATGAAGATTGCCATGCTTTCACCTATCGCCTGGCGAACTCCACCCAGACAATATGGTCCCTGGGAAAATATTGTCTCTCTTCTAACTGAAGGTCTGGTGAATCAAGGCATTGATGTTACTTTGTTTGCCACCGCAGATTCAAAAACCAGGGGACATCTGGTGAGTGTATGCCCCAGGGGGTATGAGGAAGATCCGGAGATTCTGTCCAAAGTGTGGGAATGCTTACACATATCAGAAATCTTTGAGCGGGAAGAGCAGTTTGATCTTATTCACAATCATTTCGATTATCTTCCATTGACCTATACCGGTATGACCACAATACCAGTAGTAACCACGATTCACGGGTTTTCATCTCCCAAAATTCTTCCGGTTTATAAAAAGTATAACAAGAAGACCTTTTATGTGGCTATTAGCAAGGCGGATAAATGCCCGGAGCTTGATTACATTGCCACCATTCATCATGGTATCGACCTGCATCAGTTTACTTTTCAACCTGATCAGGGAAAATATTTACTTTTTTTTGGCCGCATACATCCTGATAAAGGCACAAAGGAATGCATTGAAGTTGCCAGACAAACCAGGTTGAAGTTAATTATAGCAGGCATCATCCAGGACCAGGGCTACTTTGATTTGCAAGTTAAGCCACATTTGGATAACGACCGGATCATTTATTTGGGTAGCGTTGGTCCGAAAAAGCGTGATGAACTTTTAGGTGGTGCATATGCCTTATTACATCCTGTAAACTTTGACGAGCCTTTCGGGCTTTCTGTAGTGGAGGCCATGGCTTGTGGAACGCCTGTAATTGCTTTTAACCGGGGCAGTATGCCGGAAATCATTGCTGATGGTATCACAGGTTTTCTTGTGCATAATTTGGATGAGATGGTAAAAGCGGTTGACAAAGTCAAGCAACTGGACAGGCTCCAATGCCGCAAACTGATCAAGGAGAGGTTCAGCGTGGACCGCATGGTGCAGGATTATATAGAAGTTTATGAGAAGATTATCAGCCTGAAAAAAGTGTTAAGGAGTGAAAGTTAGTAAGATGATTATGGAAGAAATTAATGAGCCAGTTGTAAAACGTTATGATAAGAATCCCATCCTGACCAAGCACGATGTTCCTTATCCAGTAGAGACGGTGCATAATGCTGGTGTGGTAAAGCATAATAACAAATATATCATGTTATTTAGATCCCACCTTCGTAACGGCCGTTCGATAATCGGTATTGCAGAAAGCGATGATGGGTTAAGTTTTAAAGTCAGGCCGGAACCATTTATAACTCCAGTGAATATCGAGCCGTTTGCTTCCTATGAGGAATATGGCGTTGAAGACCCCCGTATCTGCGACATGGATGGTGAATATCTTATTACCTACAGCGCGTACTCCAAACATGGTGTGCGTGTGATACTGGCAAAAACTAATAACTTTACGAGTATTGAACGTGTTTCATTGATTACGCAGGCAGACTATCGCAATGTGGTTCTTTTTCCTGAAAAGATTAATAATCGTTATGTTCGACTGGACCGTCCCCACACGGAAATATCTCCCTGGTCTATCTGGATATCCTACTCTCCGGATCTGATTCATTGGGGAGATTCCAAAATTGTAATCAAGCCCCTGATGTACCACTGGGATGAAATGAAGGTAGGACCGGGAGCCACACCCATCAAAACTGGTAAGGGCTGGCTAAATATTTATCATAGTGTTTTTAAGACCATGAGCGGGGCTGTCTATCGGCTTGGCGTGGCACTGCATGATCTCAAGGATCCTTCTAAGGTATTAGGGGTAGCTGATGATTGGATACTTCAGCCAGAGGACCCCTGGGAAGTCAGTGGTTATGTTCACAATGTTGTTTTCTGTTGTGGGGCAGTAGCAGAAAATGACGGAACTATAAAGATTTATTGGGGCGGGGCGGATTCAGTCATGTGTGCTGGAACAACATTAATCGCAGATCTTGTTGATCTGTGTCTTCCAAATCCTCGTTTAGAATAAAAAAATTATAAAAATTTTAAAAATAATTACAAATACATTTATGACTTTACCCCAGTTTTTAATACACTTCTTAACTTAGCACCTAGACTATTTGTAAACCAATATCAACCACCCTGACCTCAGGAGCTGGTGGCCTGTAACTAAGAGAGCTATGGGGTCTAATGGTGTTGTAATAAGCACTCCAGCTTTCGATTAAAACCCTGGCTTCAGTCATATAGTATCAAAGATCTCCCCGTTTAACAATTCATCTCTTCTTTCCATTAAATGATTCAATATACCCGTTCTCCCAGGGGCTCCCGGGTTCAATAAATGCTGGATATGTCCCCAGATTTGAAATAAAGCTTCTGCACTTTTAAAAGTTCAACATTATCCTTATTAAACTTTTTCAATTAAACCTGCTTGCAGTGGATATTTTCCTATACCTGAAATGTAGAATAATCCCTTTTATAACTATTATCAGGAATATAACTGTGGCCATTATAAGATAAATTAAAGGCGCGTCATAAACAGGCCCGAAAAAAAACTGCCGGTCAAATACGAAAGCAAAAAGGTATATAAACAGGGGGAACAAAAATGCTCCCAGTGCGCCTGCTATCACATTGGGATTAACCTTGTGGGTCCTTCCTGCGGTATATTTATAACTAAAGCCGACTATAAGAGAAATTCCCAGGAATATAAGGAAAGGTATAAGCATAAGCGCTCCGGCTATGCCCATACCGGTTGCCAGACCCCCTCCTCCTCTGAATCCAAACCATATGGGCCAGTTATGGCCTGCTATCACTGCCACACATGCTATAGCTATTATAAGGTCATCCAGTCCGATGGCTTTTCCCACCAGTACAACAGCTGCTCCTTTTCCACAATCAAATAAAAAGGTGGGTATGCCGGCCTTCAGGCCAAATTGCCGGCCTGAACCTGCTGTGCCTGGCCTGTCTACTCTGCCGAAGTTCCTTTGTAATTCCCCTGGCCGTAAATTTTTGCCATTACATATGAAAACAGTACCGAGCCGAGCAGATAGCTGGCGACTATGTATATAATTTTAAAATAAATACTGTTGACTATAATCTTTTTTGTCCTTTTAATAATATGAAACAATATTATATCATAGCGTAATAACTGTTTTTAGAGTATAAAGCTGTTTTGAAAAATTTAAAATAATAGAGAAGACTTTTTTAAAGACTCCTTTGTTTTGTAAGTAAGTTAAACTTTTAGCCCTTATGCCGGAGTTTTTTATTATATTTTTATAGAAAGGTATTAAAATGCTTGAGATCTGGATATCTGTTCAGGAATATATATTCCTATCCCTTTTTCTGATAATAGCCATAATATTAAAAAGAAAAATAAAATTCCTTCAAAGATTTCTTATACCCATATATTATAGCAGGGTTTATCGGGCTTATACTTGGCTCTGGGGTTTTAAACTTGATACAGCTTGATTCTGAGAAGCTGGGCAACATTACATATCACTTAATGGCAGTTGGATTTATATCGGTAGCATTAAAAGAAAGGACTGTAGTTCCGGTCAATCACCGGAGAGATAATGTAAACACCGGACTGGCCATTGCAACCTCCTATCTCTCGCAGGGCATACTGGGGTTTGTTATAACACTATTTCTTGCCTATACTTTCCTTCCAGGGCTGTTCCCACCCTTTGGGCTGCTTCTTCCTCTTGGTTTTGCCCAGGGTCCGGGCCAGGCCTATTCCATTGGCACCAGCTGGGAAGAACTGGGGCTTATAGATGGCGGGAATATAGGTATTGCCATTGCCACCATAGGGTTTCTTTGGGCTATAATCTTCGGGATACCTCTGCTGAATATACTGGTCAGGAAGAAAAAAGCATGGGGTCTGGAAGATAGAGAAAAGATGGTCAGACTGAAGAGTAAAGAATTCGAAGAAAAACATACAGAAAATATACCGGGAAAGTTATTTATAGACAGTCTTACGGTACAGGTTGTACTTATAGGAGTGGTTTACCTTATTACCTATTTGACATTGAGAGGGGTATCGATAGTGCTTGGACCTATGGGTGATTACGGATATACAGTAGCCCGGCTTTTATGGGGTTTACATTTTGTAATAGCTACCATGTATGCTATCCTGATGAGATTTTTCTTAAATGCCCTGAGAGAAGCGGGACAGTTCGATTCTTGTAAAGAATGCATTTCTTTTCTCAAATTTCTGATGTTTATAACATTCATTTATAAGCGCCATATGACCTCTAGGTTTTTAATACACTTTAGATTTCCTTAAGATTTGCTGTTAAATCAGGCCAGAAGTAATAAGATTCTATAGCTGTTACAAGATCGAAGAAAGTTTTGGGAAAGGGTATGGATTCTACAGAAGTATAAAGAATTTCGACCTTATCCGCTTTGATAAGTTTTTTATTGGCTTTGCTTGCTACTGCTACAGAAGTTTTCGAGTAATCAATACCATACACTTTTCCTTCAGTAGCTATTTTGACCATTGTTTTAATAGTTTTTCCTCTGCTACAGCTCACATCAAGAATTATATCGTTTTTATGTATGGATAGGTGACGAAGTCCCCATCCGGCTACCTTATGAGCATAATTCATTACACTCGCCATAAATCTGCATAAAATCCCTGTTGGTTTACTGATTTTTTTTACTATTATTTCTGTTAGTCCCATTTTAGTAACTCATTATCACTAGTTAAGCTTTGTTCCTTTAACAATTCTTATAGCCCCAAGGAATACGCGGAGTTCATCTATTATCTCGATTTTTGATTTCCTGAGTAACGCCTTGAGATCAGATTTTATGAATTCAGGATAGTATTTACTTTCATAAGATTTAACGAAGTGATAAACCAGGTATTTCCAGATTTTATTCCGGGGTAAAGCATAATCGACAATCACTATAATTCCTCCAAGGCTGGTAACTCTAACCATTTCTTTTAAAACCTTTTTCCTGACACTAAATGGCATGTCATGCAGGCCAAAAGATACACAGGAAACATCGAAATACTTATCCCTGAATGGCATATTTGTGGCATCAGCAGCCTTAAATTTCACACTTTTATCTTTGTTCTTCTTATTGGCAATTTCTAACATATCTTCCGACATGTCGATTCCTGTAATGCTATAGTCCTTTCTTGCAAATGCAATAGCCTGATCTCCGGTCCCGGTAGCAACATCAAGTATTATCGAGCCACTTCTTATATTAACGAAATCTACAACTTTATTCCTTATCCTTGAAATGGGTATAGTCAAGATATCGTAGAGATGTGAACACCTTTAAAAAAATTTTTTATATATAAGTAATAATCTTTTTCTATTTATCTTTCATATACACATCACTTGTCTGAATAACTGTTTAAATAAACAATCTCCCTATCTGAAATACTACGAATGAAACTACCCAGGCTAGTAGTAATGTATATCCTATCTGAAAGAGCATCTCCTTCCATCCTGCTTCTCTTCTGAATACTGCCATACCGGCCATGCAGGGGAAGTAAAGCAGGGTAAACAGCATAAAATTATAACCGATAAGAGGGTTGTATTCACTGGCGATATTTTCCCTCAGGGACTCTGTTTCTTCGTCAGCTTCCTGGATGCTATAAAGAGTCCCCATGGTGGATACCACCACTTCCTTGGCAGCGATTCCTGAAATAGATGCTATGGCAAGCTTCCAGTCAAAACCCAGAGGTTCAAAAACTGGCTCTATGAAACGTCCTATTCTTCCTGCTGCTGAATATGCAAGCTGTTCTGCACCCATCATAGCTTCTGTTTTAATTATGCCTTCTTCGTATTCTTCTTCGATTATCTCGTTTGATTCGAGTGATTGTTCAAGCGAAGCAACTTCCGCATCGTAGTCCTTAGAGTAATTTTCTCCTATCATAGGGAATGTAAAGAGAATCCACATCAGTATAGATATAGCAAGTATGACAGTTCCGGCCTTTTTTAAATATAACCAGGTTCTCTCCCATGTATGAAGTAGAACTCCTTTTAAAGTTGGGACACGATAGGGCGGCAGCTCCATAACAAAGGGAGAGGATTCACCTTTAAACCGGGTGACACGGAGCAACTTTGCCAGCAATATTGCCATCACTATTCCTATTACATAGATAGAAAATATGACATTACCGGCTATTTGTGGAAAGAAGGCTCCTGCCAGAAGAATATATACGGGAAGTCTTGCTCCACAACTCATAAAAGTATTTACGTGCATTGTTATAAGTCTGTCTTTTTTGTTTTCCAGTATTCTCGAACCCATATATGAAGGTATGGTACAACCAAAACCAATTAGCATGGGGATAAAAGATTTACCATGCAGCCCAATTTTATGCATGGCCCTGTCCATTATAAAAGCCGCTCTTGCCATATAGCCGCTATCTTCAAGAATAGCGATACATAAGAACAGCAGTATTATATTAGGTGTAAATATTATTACGCCTCCCAGTCCTCCGATTATACCATCCACTATAAGTGATTGAAGCAAGCCCTCCGGCATGGCATTTGAAACAAGATCTCCCAACTTACCAAATCCCATATCTATCCAGTCCATCGGGTAAGCGCCTACTTTAAATACAAACTGAAACATAAGCCACATCAATACAGTAAAAATAGGAATTCCCACTATTCTATTGGTCAAGATGCTATCAATCCTATCTGTTACTGAGACTTTCCCTGTTTCAGTCTCCTTGTGGGTTTCTGTCAGAGCTCCTCTTATGAAACCGTATCTCGAATCTGCGATTACTGTTGCCGGGTTGTCTCTTAATATGTTACTTAAATGTTTTATAGACTTATTGACCCTGTGTACGATTTCTGAATAAGCTTCTCCAGCTTCTTTCTTTACCTTATCTATTATCTCCTTGTCCTGTTCAAGCAGTTTTAGTGAAATCCATCTTGAACTTGGCTTTTCTGACAAAATTTTTTTATCCTCAATGATTTTAGACATTTCTTCCAATTCATTTTCGACTTCGTCTCCATATTTTATTTCTATCTTCTCTCTATCCTTATTCTCTATATGACTAATAGCGGCATCCAAAAGGTCTTTTGTTCCCTTATTCTTGTGACCAACCGTCTCAACAATAGGGGAGGCGAGCAGTTTTGATAAAAGTTTGATATTAATTTTCTTTCCACTGGTTTTTGTCATATCGGACATATTAAAGGCTAAAACAAGTGGAACCCCCAGTTCAATAAATTGAATGGCGAGATAAAGGTTTCTTTCAAGATTCGATGAGTCAATAATATCAACTACAATATCAGGATTTTCATTAATTATGTAGTTTCTTGCAACCACTTCATCTTCCGAATAAGCGGTTAGGCTGTAAGTTCCAGGCAGGTCTACCACATTTATTTTGTATCCTTTATATTTAACATTACCGTACTTTTTTTCTACAGTCACTCCAGGATAGTTACCTACGTGCTGCCTGGCCCCGGTTATATTATTAAATATACTGGTTTTTCCAGAATTAGGATTTCCAGCTAGCGCTATGGTTATCTCTTTTAACTTCATATTACCTCCAATCGTGATATTTATTTCAATATAGAATTTTCAAGATACTAGATTGCTTCAACTTCTATTTTTTTTGCCTCATTCTTTCTTAGTGTTAAATGGTATCCCTTGACAGTGATGTCTATAGGGTCTCCCAGGGGTGCTATTTTAACAACCTCTATCTCTTCTCCTTTTATGCAGCCCATATCAAGAAGTCTTCTGTATATTCCTCCGCTTCCAAGAATTTTTACGATTCTGCATCTGGTTTTTGGCTTGATTTCATTTAAATGCATAAACACTCCTTAAATCTTAGCTATATTTTATAAAGTTAGACAAACCTAACTCTATACTATATTAGCTACTATGTCAATAAGAATTTATCTTATAAATATTAAAGTCGGTTATTTTGAAGTAAAGAAAATTTAAATAATTACACCTATTTTATATTTACCCGCAGTAATATAATCTATATAATGGCAATGGGGCTAATTGGAAAAAGATAAATTTTATTAAAAAATTATTATAAAATCTGTATAATATCAAACTAAAACATTTTAAGGATTTATGCCTGTGGGTAAAAAAATAGGATTTGATAATGAAAAATATCTAAAAGAACAGAGCCAGGCAATTCTTAAGCGGATGAAAAAGTTTGACAGCAAACTCTATCTCGAGTTTGGCGGTAAGCTTTGCTTTGATTACCATGCATCCCGGGTGCTTCCAGGTTATGACCCAAATGTAAAAATACGGCTTCTTCAAACTCTCAAGGACAAAATTGATATTGTTCTATGTATATATGCCGGCGATATTGAAAAGGGCAGAGTCAGGGGAGACTTCGGCATAACCTATGATGCGGCAACATTTAAGCTGATTGACGACCTCAGGAGATGGGGGCTGGATATAGTTTCAGTGGTAATAACCAGGTTTAAAAACCAGAATCCGGCATTAATATTTAAAAATAAACTGGAGCACAGGGGTATTAAGGTATATCTGCATTATCCTATTAAAGGATATCCGGCAGATGTGGATTCAATATGCAGTGAGGAAGGTTTTGGTAAAAATGAATATATCAAGACAGATAAAAAGATTGTAGTGGTTACTGCCCCGGGTCCCGGCAGCGGCAAACTTTCAGTATGCCTTTCCCAGCTCTATCATGATTACAGGAGAAAGATTAACTCCGGCTGTGCGAAGTTTGAAACATTTCCCATATGGAATCTGCCGCTTAAACACCCTGTAAACATTGCTTACGAAGCAGCGACTGCCGATATAGGGGACTTTAATCTTGTTGACCCATATCACCTTAACGAATACAATGAAAGCGCCACAAATTATAACCGTGATGTGGACAGTTTCCCTATACTAAAACTTATCTTTAAAAGGATTATGGACAGGAAGGGAGCAAATCTCCCTATTTATAATTCACCTACGGATATGGGGGTAAACTGTGTAAAATCCGGAATAATAGATGATGAGGCTGTACGGGAGGCATCAAAGCAGGAACTTATCCGTCGTTACTTCCGTTATAACAAAGAATATATAATGGGAATAGAAAAGAAAGCAACTGTTGAGCGGGTATCTTTTTTAATGAAGGAGCTTGAGGTAAAAACTTCCGATAGGAAGGTGGTCAATATTGCACGTAAAGCTGCAGAAGAAGCGGAACTTAAGGGTAAGGGTAATGAGGGCATCTTCTGCGGCGCATCTGTAGAGCTTTCTGACGGTTGTATTGTTACAGGGAAAAATTCAAAACTTATGCATGCATCTTCAAGTCTGATAATTAACGCTATTAAGGTTCTGTCAAATATACCGGATGAGATTTTCCTGCTTTCACCTCAAATTATCGGACAGATATCAAAATTAAAAAAAGGTATTTTTGAAGCAGAATCAGAAAGTCTTGACCTTGAGGAAACTTTGATTGCTCTTTCCATAAGCTCTCTGACAAACCATACTGCGGAGATGGCAATGAAGAAGCTTCCGTTGCTGGAAGGATGTGAAATGCATATGACTCACATACCTGCTCCAGGAGATGAGGTTGGATTAAATCATTTGGGAGTGAACCTGACTACGGATGGCAAGTTTTTCTCCAGAAATTTATTCGTTAGCAAGTGATATTTTTAACAAAAATAGCGTGTAGGGCTTTTAATAAAAAAATATTTGACACTTTATATGAATTAATATTATTATAGGGCTGTAAAAATTAAATATCGGGCAAAGAAGCCCATTTGATGCGTTGAAGCACAAAATTTACCGGCATGGAAGCCGGGAGGGATTTTGTGCTTTTTTTATTGCTTTTATTAATTTATATGAAGGAGGAGAATATGAGTTATTCAAAAATAAATGCGTCAGCGGCCACAGGCACGAAAAATCTATATGGAAATAATATCAGTCCTTTTAGCGGTATGTGTGTTACATGCAGTGAGGGATGTCCTGGTCTGTGTGAGATTGGCAAATCTTCTTACCGCAGCACCGAAGTAATATATCCCCAGCCCTATGGTGATATGACCACAGCTTTACAGAAAGACTACCCGGTAAATTATTCTCATTTTAATATCACAGGGACTGCATTTGGGGCAAATGGAATAGAAGAAGATAGTGATAAAGCTGTTTTTACTAATGTCAGGCTGGAAACGGCGATAGGTAAGGACAAGGATATAAAATTAAAGCTGCCTTTTATAATCCCCGGCTTAGGTTCAACTGACATTGCCAGGAAAAACTGGGAGGGGCTTGCAATTGGAGCGGCAATATCAGGAGTTATTTTAACTATTGGTGAGAATGTGTGCGGAATTGACCCCGGTGCTCAGTTTGATGGTAATGGTAGAATCGTAAAATCCCCCGAACTTATTAAGAGAGTTCAAATTTACAGGGAATGGCAGCAGGATGGTTATGGCGAAATCGCGGTTCAGGCAAATGTAGAAGATTGCAGATTCGGTGTACTGGAATATGCCATTAAAGAGCTGGGAGTAGAAACGGTTGAGCTGAAATGGGGTCAGGGTGCTAAAAATATCGGAGGAGAAATAAAGATAAATAATATTGACTGGGCTATTGAAATTAAAAAAAGAGGTTACATAGTCTTGCCGGATCCACTTGACCCCGATGTTCAGAAGGCCTTCAAACACGGGGATTTTAAGGAATTTGAGAGGCATTCAAGAATAGGCATGTCTGGTAAAGAAGACTTTATGAATTTAGTCGAGCATCTTAGAAAAATTGGTGCAAAGCATATATTTCTAAAAACAGGTGCTTACAAACCCACTGACCTGGCGAAAGCTGTTAAATATTCTTCCGAAGCCGGGATAGATTTATTGACTATTGATGGAGCCGGAGGAGGGACCGGTATGAGTCCATGGCGGATGATGAATGAGTGGGGTATTCCTACGGTTTATCTGCAGGCCATGGCATATACTTATGCGAAAATGCTGGATGATAAGGGTTTATATGTTCCTGATATGACTGTTGCGGGAGGTTTTATTCTGGAAGACCTGATATTTAAAGGTCTGGCCCTGGGTGCTCCCTATTTCAAACTGATAGGAATGGCCCGTTCTCCCATAACTGCCTGCATGGTGGGAAAAACGCTTGCCGATAGTATAGCCGGCGGCAAAATTCCCAAATCTATCGAAAAATACGGAAATGATCTGGAATCGGTATTCGTGGAAGTAACTGATTTAAGAAAGGAATTTAAGGGTAGAGCTGATGATATCCCCGGGTCGGCCACAGGACTTTATAGTTATTACAGGAGGCTGGAGCAGGGGCTAAAGCAATTGATGTGCGGAGCAAGGAAATTTTCCCTGGATTATATAGACCGTCAAGATATCGTATCACTTACCAGGGAAGCTGCCTCGGTATCCGGTATACCCTATGTTATGGATTACGAGCGCGAAGAGGCAGAAGAAATACTTAAGTAATATATGAGAAAAGAGGAAAAAATGGAAAATAAGGGATTATGTATCACATGCATACATGATAAAGAATGTAAGTTTCCTGTTTTGCAATGTGAAGAATTCAGTTCTTATGAAAGCGGTGAACGGAAGCAAGAGGGAGAAAAAAATAAGGGATGAAATCTTATTTGAAGGTTAAAAGCTTCTGAAATTGGTAAATGCAAGTGTGTATTAAGGTTTGAAGTTTAATGAAAAATTGATATAAAAGTTTAGAAATAAATTTCTTAAAGAACTTTTATAATTCCTGAACGTCTCATATTTATAGAATATTTTATCTTATTAATCTAAAAAAAGAAAAATAGAGATGTTAAAGGATTTAAGTAAGGCGGAATGGATTTCAATTCTGGGAATTCCGGAAGATATTATACCGGAAGTTTTAATACTTCGCGGCACCAGGAATTTAAGGAAACAGTATGAAAGGCACATGGACTTCTTTTCGGATGTTTTTGAGGTTAATTCTCCCAATGATGTCACGGAAGATGTATTTATAGGTAATATTGAAGGTGTTAACATTGGATATGCATCGGTATACGGTGCTCCGATGGCATCTGAGGTAGTTCATATTTTTGGTGTTCTTGGTACGTCGCTCGTAATTCAGACAGGTTGCTGCGGAGCTCTAAGCAAGGAACTTATTACCGGTGATCTGGTGTATGCTACGTCTGCATATCGCGGGGAGGGTGTATCGCAATATTATTACAGGGGTTCTTCTGTTATTGACGCATCTTCCAATCTGCTGGAAATTATTAAAAAGGAAAGTTTAAATCAAGAAGTAAAAGTCTATTCAGGCCCGGTTTTTACCACTTCCGCACTTTTTGCAGAGGGCAGAAAGGAACTTGAGAAATGGTGTAAAAAGGGATATATAGCAGTTGATATGGAAACAGCAGCTACGTTTGCAGTTGCAGAATATTTTAAGATGAAAAGATTTTCTATTTTATTCGTATTTGATAAGCCGGAGGAAGGCAGTCATATACTTAGTGAAGAATCTAAAGAAAATGAACTTAGAAAACTCGGTGAAAGCGAGATGATAAGACTTGCCTTAAAAATGGCTCTAAAACACATTAATAATTAGGAAATGTAATATAGACTATATTTAGTTATTTGATATGCTATAATCTGCCCTCATGAAACGCAAAAGTGAATGACCTTCTTGCAAAAAGAAAATAATAATTATATAGTGTATATATAAATTATACAAATTATACAATTTATATGATTTATTAGAATAATGTGATAAAGAATAAGAGTTAAGCCGGTAATTATGAAAAAGCAATTAATTGTAAGGATAGATGAAAAATTAAAAAATAAGTTTTCCAAAATTGCTCGAATCGAGGGCAAAACAACGAGTGAAAAGGTAAGAGAACTGGTAAGCAGCTATACTGCGGAAAATGATTTCGCAGCGGTAGTTGATAACCTGTGGGATGGGATTTCGGAAAAAATTGAAAGAAGCGGCTTTAAGCCGGAGGATATTGATAAGAAAATAAAAGAAACCAGGAGAAGAAAAAGATAAAAGTAGTAATAGACACCAATATTTTTATATCATCTTTTTTTAATAAGAAAGGCAACCCAAGAAAAATAATAGACCTGTGGAAAGAAGAAAAAATACAATTATGTATCTCCAGTGAAATACTTGAGGAATATGTTGAAGTTTTATCAAGGTTTACACTTGTGGAGGAGAGGGAAATTAAAGAACTCCTGAATCTCTTTAAAAGAAAGAATAATATTATATATAAGCAAATTATGGTAAAAATTAAAGTAGTGAAAGACGACCCCGACGATAATAAATTCATAGAATGTGCTGTTACCAACAAAGCTAATTATATTATTTCAGGCGATAACCATTTACTTAATTTAAGGCATTATGAGGATATAAGAATCCTGAGTCCGAAAGAATTCTTAAATTGTTTTAATTCATAGAAATCAGTAATTAACATTAATAAAAGAAAAACCCGCAGCCAATTTTTATGTTTAGAAAGATAATTTATATAATAGTTCTGTAACATAAATATTACATAAATTTACCCGGAAATTTTCTTATAATAATTTAAAAAGCTGCTTGCCCAGTGGAAGATATCATTTTCCCTTACGATATTTCTCAGGTTGGAAATCATTTTTTTCCTTGTACTCCAGTGGATGTTAAGCGCTATATTAATGCTGTCAGCTACCTCATCTATATCATAGGGATTAACCATTACAGCATATTTGCTCATCTCTTCGGCGGCACCTGCAAATTTACTGAGGATTAGAACACCGTTTCCTTCCGTCTTACAGCTTACATATTCTTTAGCAACAAGGTTCATTCCGTCCCTTAACGGAGTTACAAGGCATATTTCAGCTGCTTTGTAAAAACTGGCCAGTTTCTGCTGGGGAATGGCTTTATAGATGTAATGTATAGGGCTCCAGAGCTCATCTGCAAACTTTCCGTTGATTCTGCCCACAAGCTCGTCTATTTCTTTCTTTAACGTAATATATTCTTTAATTTTAGTCCTGGTGGGAACTGATACCTGAATAAAAATAACCTTTCTTCTGTAAGAGGGATATTTTTCAAAAAATCTCTCTATGGAAAGTATCCTTTCCTTGATACCTTTTGTGTAATCAAGTCTTTCAACACTCATTATTATCTTGGTGTTATTATCAATCCTTTTTATACTTTTCAGGAACTTACCGGCACTTTTTTTCTTTGCCAGTTTATTAAATTTTTCATAGTCTATGCTTATGGGAAAGTTTTTAACTTTTACCGTTCTGCCGTTATAAAAAACATTGCTTTTTTTAAAGTTTACCCTTGCACCCAGAAGTTCCTTGCAGCAAACAAGGAAGTTTACTCTGTCTTCCTTTGTCTGAAAACCCAAGAGACTGGCTCCAAGCATGCCATCCAGTATCTTATTGCTCAATGGAAGAACCCTGAATATTTCGTAATTTGGAAATGGTATATGTAGAAAATACAATATTTTTAGTTTTGGATTGGCCTGTTTTAGCATCCTGGGGAGCATGGTCAGTTGATAATCATGTACCCATATGATATTTTTATCCGTGGATTTTTTAAGTACCTTATCGCAGAATTTCCTGTTTACTGATACATAAGTTTTCCAGTAGCCGGCATTGAAATGACTCTGGAATATAAATCCGTGAAATAGAGGCCAGATTGACCTGTTGGAAAGCCCATGGTAATAGTTTTTTATTTCTTTCTTGGTAAGGTGTATACATTCTACTGAGTAAGCGACTTTACCGCATTCATCTTTGATACAAAACTTTTTTACCTTGGAGGGCCTGCTTTCTGCCTGTCCGTCCCATCCAATCCAGAGGCCGCCGTTTTTGGATAATATTGGGTCCATGGCAGTAACAAGGCCGCCAATTCCTTTCTTATATTTAATATTGCCGCTTCGGTCTAAAGATACGCTGCATGGGATTCTATTGGATACAACTATAATTTTTTCTGATATTTCTGTCATGAAGAATATTATAATTTTTGTATATTTGTATTGTTATAATCATTATAAATGATAAAGCTCATATTACAAACTGGTAAAAAATTTTTAAATATTTTATTTTATTTTTTGAAATTATAGGGTAGAATATGCAATCGAAATAATAATTTTATGATTCCTGGTATAATATGGAAAAGTTTAAATTTTATGATTACACTATTCTTGTAAGCCCGACCGGGCAGAAGGCAAGTAACCTAAAAGAATTTCTAAATATAATAAAGCAGTCCCCTGATAAGGTTTTATTTCATCATCTCTATCAATCCCATATAAAGCATGACCAGAAGGTGGGGGAATTTCCCAATGATTTCGCAAACTGGGTGGCATACGAGCTTGGAGATACTGCACTTGCGGAGAAATTGGCCAATTTTGATCCCTATGATTACAAAACAGTAGCAGAGGCAAAAGAGCTGTTGATAGGAATAATAGAAGAGCATATGTGGGACCTGCCAACAGTTCCATGGGTCAGGAGGGGTTCTGAATTTTATTTTTCGAGTTCCACCACCATGGTTATCCCGCTGGGAATAGAAGTTTCTACTCTGGGGGAATTTGCGGATGCGTTAAATGATATTCCAGGCAGTTCCTTTTACTTCCATTTTTATGAAGCCAGAAAGATAAAAAAGGAAAAGCAGCATGATGACTTTTCTCAGTGGATTGAAAGAAATTTTGACAGAAAAGAGCTGGTCAGAAGAATAAGGGAAATTGACTTTTATTTTTTCAATGTTGATGAAGTAAGGGAAAAATTAAAAAATATTTTAAATGAGGAGCTAAAAAGAACTTAATTATGGCAGGTATCAAGGATTACGAAGAGATTATCGGCAGGAGAAATATCAAGCAGATTGAAGTGCTTGCCAGTCTGTCCAGGGGTAAGAAAGTAGTAATGGTAAGCTCTACCAGGTATGGAGGAGGGGTAGCTGAAATACTGCACCGGATGGTGCCGTTGCTTAATGAACTTGGAATTGAATGCAGATGGGAAGTTATAAGTGGAAATAATGGTTTTTTTAATATAACAAAGGATATGCATAATGCATTACAGGGTGAGAGAATAAAATTCTCAGGTGAAGAGCTGGAGAAGTACAGGAAAGTTAATGAAGATAATGCCAAAAGTTTGAATCTTGATGCTGACATTGTAATAATACATGACCCCCAGCCATTACCGCTTATTGATTTTTACCCGAAAAAGAAGGGCGCATGGGTATGGAGATGTCATATTGATATGTCAAGGCCCGACCTGTATCTCTGGAAGTCTTTAAGGAAATATTTAATGGAGTATGATGCCAGTGTATTTTCAATTGCAAAGTTTACAAAAAGCCTTCCTCATCCGCAATATCTTATCGCTCCATCTATTGATCCTTTAAGTGATAAAAACAGGGAACTTAGCAGTAGTGAAATAGAAAGCTTTCTCAAAGAACATAATATTACAAGAGATAAACCGATAATTCTTCAGGTTTCAAGGTTTGATAGATTTAAGGATCCTATCGGAGTAATACAGGCATTCCGCCTGGTAAAAAAGGAGATAAACTGCCAGCTGATACTGGCAGGAGGTACTTCATGTGATGACCCCGAAGGAGCGGAAGTGCTTGCGGAAGTAGAAGAAGAAGCAGAAGGGGAAGAAGATATTCACATTTTGCTGCTGAAACCCAAGAGTGATAAGGAAATAAATGCGCTGCAGAGAACAGCTGATGTAATAATCCAGAAGTCATTAAAAGAAGGATTTGGCTTAACTGTTACCGAAGCGATGTGGAAGGGAAAGCCGGTAATAGGGGGAGAAGTAGGAGGAATAACCATACAGCTTCATAATCATAGGACCGGTTTTCTGGTTAATTCAATTGAAGGAACAGCATACAGAATCAGGTATCTTCTTAACCGGCCGTCTGTTTCAAATAAGATAGAGGAGAGGGCAAAGAATCTTGTATCTCAAAACTTTTTGATTACAAGGCACCTTAAAGATTACCTGTCTCTTTTCTACATACTGGAAAATCCGGGTAAAAACATTATATATACAGACAAAGGTTAAAAATATCATACCGGCAAAAGCTGCTTTTTACTGCAAAATCTTCAATAAGAACTTTTTTGAGGATTTCATCTTATTTTTTACCGGATGCCCGGCAGCCGGCATAACGGATAGCGGCTATTTCTATATCTTCAATTTATAAAGACAGGTTGTATTATCGGATAAAGATATCATTATTTTCATTATGGCAATCAATTCTTTGGTTATTGTAAATTTGTTTTTAAAATTGCTCATTTTTACCATATAATGGATAACATAAATATTACAACTGGAATATGGTTATATACAGCAGGATTATATGCTGGAGGAGCGTTATGACGGATAATAAGAAAAAGGACCCGGTTGAGAGTTTTGGAAAAATGATTAATGAATTCGGGGAGGCAGTCAGTAAAATATTTGATGACCCTGAATTGAAAAATAAAGCCAGGGATTTTGCCAGGAGTACAGAAGATTCCGCAAATGCTTTCGGAAAAAGATTTAAGGATGAAGGAGTAAGGGAAAAGTTCAGGGATTTCAAAGAAGCAGCACTTAATTTCGGCAGCAGTGTTTCTGACTATTTTAAAGGTAATAAGGAAAAGGATAAGGACTTAAGCCAGAGGGAATATGAATGGCAGAGAAAATTAAATGAAGAAATGAAAAGTTTCAGTAAAAAAGCAGAAGAGGAAAAACCTGAGCCGGAAGAAGCGCTGGATGAAGAAATGGAAGAAGCAGAAGATAATCAGTTGGATGATTATCTTAATAAATCGAGAATTGGCGGGATTGTGGGTTATAGTTTTGTTATATTCTGGAATATTGCAGTACTGATTTTTTTAAATTTTTATAATTCATATATTGCATATTACCAGTATGATGGACAATGGCAAAGATACGGCCTGTTAACTGAGAGCTTTAATCAGTGGCTGCCGTTTGCCTCGGCTGCAATCGGGGCGACGATTGTAGGATATTTTTTATTGATTATTTATGACAGTTGTTTCTTCAAGCGGATAATTCATATTATACTAAACCTGTTCGTAATGTTATCTATCATTTTATTGGTTGTCATATTTCCCTTTGATTTTTCCGTGCTTCCCGGGGGTCTGGCAGAAATACTGAACCCTGTAATCACCACTATTCTCGTTCTGGCTGTAGTGGGGGTAGGTATAGAAACATTAGTGAGGTTGATTAAGTTATCAGGTAAGGGCATTGAAACAGGTACCGGCTAAAAAGGTATGTTTATTATATATGTGGAAGATGATTCAATAGGGTTCCTTTCAAGTGCTCTGAAGGAAGTTGTTAATTTCTGTAAAAATTTTTCTGTTATTTAAAATTTTACTGGAATGAAGGCTGTTCAGCCAGTGAATCTCCGGTTTTCCCAGCTCCTCCCATAACTGGTTTGTTGATTTTCTGGAAAAGTAGAAGTCAAGCCTGGAATTAATCATCATTACATTCTCCGGTTTTATTTTATGGGCGAAAGCTAGCGGGTCGCACAGAAAACACATCTTTTTAGTTGCCTTTTTTAGTTCCGGCGTATCCTGCAGGTCAATCCTTATGTTTTTATTCCGTAATTTTTTTATTTCTTCCATGAATTCAGGAAAATGGGAATAAATTTCACTGCATGCTTTTCTTCTCGTATAGTTTCTGTATTCCTTGTCCCTGTAAATACAGTTACCCCTTAAAATGAATCTCAGGGCTCCTTTCCAGTGAATTTCCTCCCAGTTTCCGCCTCCTATTAAAAAGACACCTTTGTCTATTCTTTTATCATTTGCCATTGCGATAAGTGAAATCATGCTTCCAAGACTTGCACCGCAGATAAAAATATTATTGATATTAATGATTCTGTGAGCTATATCTATTAATTTTATTATATCTAATACACTCTGGTGGAAAAAAAGCAGGGTCTGCAAATCGTCAAAATATATAAGCCTATCTCCGCTTTTTTCACCTTCCGGGGTCCTGTTCAGGTGGAATGGGAGATTCAAGAATATGGTGGAGAGGCCGCGTGAGTTCATTTTATTTAAAAAGCGGTAATATTTTTTTAATTTCTTATCACTGGTAGAAAAGCCATGGATAAGTATTAAGAGGTCACTTTTATTTTTACGGTTATTATTACCCGGGATATAATTTTCTTTATAAGCGGTTTCCTTATTTAGTAATAAGCGGGCATAAACCGTATCGTTTGATTTCAATCCTGTCTGGTATGGTGAGTCATAAGTCAATCCGAACTCTTCCGCATTATTGTTTTTAATTATTGGCTCAAGATTATACCGGATATTTTTATGGTCATAATGATATAAATCCATTGGTTTTTTCTATTCTTTTAAAAACGTTTGTTATTTGTAAAGGTCACGTATATCTTTTTTAAAATAAATCGGTAAAAAAGTTATTTTTATTTTAATCTTAAATACTACCAAAAAATTTTTTTTATTTAAAATATATTAAAAATAATCTTTATAAAATGTATAATATAAATAGATTATAAAGTTATTTTGTATTTAACTGTAGGAGGACTTATGAGTGACAATAACGGATCAGGAGTAGTAAAGGGTGCTTTTATGGGGTTTGCCCTTGGCTTTGTGACAGGAGCAGTTGCAGCACTTTTCTTGACGACTAAAACCGGTGAAGAACTACGTAGCGATATAAAGAAGGTAACAAGGGAAATAACAGGCAAGGTAGAGAAAAAAGCGGATAAGATGAAGAATATGACAAAAGAGAAATATAATGAGATAGTAAACAATGTTCTTTCTACCTATAAAAACTTGAAGAATCTTACCGAAAAGGAAATAGAATTCATAAAGGAAGTTATATCAGAACAGAAAGATATAACAAAATAAGAGCGGAATAGCCGGGGCAAGTTTATTAAAATACCTATTTTAAAGCTATACGGGGCTTTTTAAACGACGATAGTCAACTTTTACCAGTTGAAGTATTATAAGTCCGCTTATAAGAAATAGAAGTGTGCTGAGCAGCGCAATTCTCTGGTTCCTTGTGATAAAGGATATCAAACCGAATGTTATGGGCCCGACGATTGATGACATTTTACCGCTTATTGAATAAAAGCCAAAAAATTCAGCTTCGCTATCTGCCGGAATAAGAAAAGTTATAAGGCTTCTGCTTGCTATGAGAGTTGAGCCGGTTGTTATGGCGGCCAGTATCCATCCGATATAAAAAACTATCTTTACCGTAAAAAAAGTAACAAGGAATATTATTAGTATCCATATAATAAGTGTTATCGTAATGGTTCGTTTTGCTCCTATGCGGTCGGTTAACAACCCAAAAAATATAGAGCTTGCCACTGTGGGCAAAAGGCCCAGCATAAAAAGAATCGCTATCTCATAAAGCCCGAAGCGGAGAATGTCCTTTGCGTATATGGCTACATAAAGCGCAAGCACGGAGAAGGCATTGCTGAAAAGAAAGTATGCTAAAAAGAATCTGCTTAGGTTTGTATATTTTTTAATGTTTCTCAGGGCACCCATTATTTTTTTAAAATTATCAGACCTCCGAGATAACTGACCGAGAAACCGAAACCTGACATAAGGCCGATTGTTCTTTTTGTTGAAAGCTGCGGCAGGAAAGAGTTGTAAAATATCATTGAGGTCTGGTAAAAAACATTGGAAATAATGAATATTATAACAGCAAGTGCTACCATTCCTTTATCTAAAAAGAAGAGCAGGAAACTAAATAAAATGCAGGCCAGTGTAAGGGAAATCAGGAATTTGTTTTTTGACCTTGATGTATCTGCAATGGCTCCAAATAAAGGTGCGAGAAGAGCAGTAATTATCATGGAGGTCCCGCTTGCAATTCCCCACATCAGGTCTCCGAAATTAGGGGGATATATCTCAGGTGATGCTATTATGCTGGTAAAATAAACTGGAAATACTATTGTGATGATTATTACCGCGAATGAAGTATTGGCAAGGTCATATAAAGCCCATGATATAACAGGAGGTTTTAAAAGTGTTTTAATGTTTTTTTTAAAATCGGACCTGTTCATTTTTTTAGTGTCTTTTTTATTAACCTATTATCCAGGAAAAACTATTATTTTTCCATAAAAATTAACAGTTCTTAAACATTAAATCTAAAATTTAACCTTTTGTAATGAAAAAAATAATAACAGGGGAAAGCATGTTGGTTTTTCATGTCATATAAAAAATATTATTCATTCAGCGACTGTCATCTGGTAAAAATTGCAAATGGAGAGAGGATTAACCCGATTATTCATTAGTGGTAAATGTTGCAAATAAATAAGTGGGGTAATATTATAATAAATAGGAATTAATTCTGGAGGGAAATAATTTAAATGAAGGTATCAAATATTGGCTGGAAGATTGGCGGAAGAGCAGGCTATGGAATAAGAACTGCCGGGTTAATTTATTCAAAGCTATTTGCCAAAAAGGGTTATTTTGTTATTGATAACAATGAATATCCTGCTGTCATAAGAGGCGGCCATAGTAATTATACCGTAAGAGTTAGTTCCGATGAAATTTACTCTATAAATAAAAGTATCAATATTCTAATTGCTCTGGATGAGGAAGCATTAAAGCTTCATCAGGACGAAGTGACATACGGAGGATATATTGTTTATGATGAATGCAAATTTGATACACGCATTTTTAAGAAAAGCAGAAAAGATATAAATTATGTTATGGTACCTTTTTCCAAAATAATTTCCGAGCTGGAAGCTCCTAAAATTATGATTAACTGCATTTCACTCGGTGTATCTGTAGCTCTTTTGAATTATGACCTGGAAGTATTAAAAAATGTAATCAAGGATTTTTTTGAGAGCAGAGGAAAGGACATTGTAGACCTGAATATTAAATCATCCGAGCTGGGTTATAGATATTTAAAAAATAAGTTAAAACTGAATGCGTATGACCTGGAAAAAGTAAAGCCTTCAGGTAAGGTTCTGGTAACCGGAAATGATACGGTTTTTCTGGGAGCAGTGAGGTCTGGCTGTAAGTTTTACGCAGCTTATCCGATGGCTCCTTCTTATCCAATATTAAATTCGTTTGCTTCTGTAGAAGAGGATTATAATATTATTGCCAGGGATGCTGAGGATGAGATAGCGGCAATAAATATGGTTATGGGTGCCTCTTTTGCAGGAGCGAGAGCAATGGTTGCGACGTCGGGAGGCGGTTTTTCTTTAATGAATGAAAGCCTGGGAAGTGCTGCCATGACAGAAACTCCCCTGGTTGTCGTATTATCCCAGAGGCCTTCTCCGGCTACCGGTATGCCTACATGGACGGAACAGGGAGATTTGTTGTTTGCAACCTATGCATCACATGGAGAATTCTTGAGGGTGGTAGTAGCACCCGGGGATCCTGAAGAGTGTTTTTATCTTACTGGTAAAGCATTTAATCTTGCCGACAAATATCAGTTACCGGTTATTATAATGCTGGACAGGTATTTATCTGAGAGCCATTTTTCTTGTGATAAATTTGATTTTAAAAAGATAAATGTTGACAGGGGGAAGTTATTATCTGAAAAAAGAAAGGTTACCGATGAATACAGGCGTTATACGGACACTGAAGACGGTGTCTCCCCCAGAACAGTGCCCGGTGTGGAAGGCGGAGTTTTTATTGCTAATAGCGCGGAACATGACCAGTATGGATATACTGATGAAAGCGCCTATAACAGAAAGGATATGGTTGATAAAAGATTCAGGAAAATTAAGAAGTTAATGGAAGAAATCCCTCCTCCCAGAATTTACGGACCTACGGATGCCGAAATTACAATCTGGAGCTGGGGTTCCTGCAAGGGTCCTGTTCTTGAAGCCATGAGCATATTGAATCAGAAAGAAAAAAAAGTTAATCTGGTTCACTTTACCTATATATATCCTTTTGATAATGAGGTTGTTGAAGGAATTGTAAAGGAAACAAATAAAAACATACTTGTAGAGAATAATAAGACTGCCCAGCTGGGGAAAACTATAATGATGAACACCGGCTACAGGATAAAAAATAAGATATTAAAATACAGCGGCAGGCAGTTTCTGCCTGAAGAAATTATCAACGGAATTGAAAAAATAGAATAAAGCTATAAAGCTGGCAGAAAGCAAAAGGGCGGTAATAATTATGGCAGGAAAAAAGGGAAGACCCAAGAAGAAAAAATATCATTTAAAGACAATTGATTTCAACACTTCAAAAAAACCGGACTGGTGCTATGGATGCGGAGATTATGGAATATGGAAATCAATTAAAAAAACATTTGTAAGCTTAAATCTCAAGCCGCATGAGATTCTTATGGTATACGGCGTAGGTTGTTCAGGCAACTGTTTAAACTTTTTAAAGACTTATGCATTTCATGCACTCCATGGCAGGGCCCTTCCGGTGGCAACCGGGGCAAAACTGGCGAACCACAAGCTTAATGTGATAATTATGGGTGGGGATGGAGATGGTACAAGTATAGGAGGTAATCATTTTATACACACGTGCAGAAGAAATATAAATATGACTTATTTTTTGTGTAATAATAAGATTTACGGCCTTACAAAGGGCCAGGCATCGCCTACAAGTAATATAGGTTTTAAAACCAGGTCGACGCCGCTGGGGGTAAGGGGAAAACCCATAAACCCGGTTTTGCTTGCGCTGTCAGCCGGTGCTACTTTTGTTGCAAGAGGATTTGCAGGGGACATTAAACACCTGACTAATATTATGAAGAAAGCCATAAAGCACAGAGGGTTTTCCTTTATAGATATAATTCAGCCCTGTATAACTTTAAACAAGGTAAATACCTATGATTTTTACAGGGAGAAGGTATATGACCTGCATGATATTAAGGATTATGACAGCAGTGATTTAAACGGGGCTATTAGAAAGTCAATGGAAAAAGAAAAAATCCCGCTGGGTATTTTTTATAAGTTTGAAGAACATCTTTATGAAGAAGGACTTAAGCAAATTGAAAGGAAACCTCTGGTTGACCATATTATAACGGATATAGATGTAAACAGGTTATTTAACAGTTATTATTAAAGTAAGTTAATGTACAAATATTTATCTCCTCTACTTATTATAGGAAGTTAGTAATACTTTTATTATTAGCAATAGAAATTTCTTTTATAAATATATCTTATTTTTAAATAAATATTTGCCATTTTTTATGTTAAAATCTTAGATATTTATAAATGTGGTTAAATAAATAATAAAAAAATATTTAGGGAGGATAATTGTACATAGAAGACCCTGTTGCTTTTGAAATTTTTGGACTTTCAATAAGATGGTATGGAATAATAACTGCAATTTCGCTTGTTGTGGGATTTATAATTGCATATTTCATTGCGGGTTATAGAAAGCAGAAGAAAGATGAAATAATAAATTTTGCTCCTTTCGCCATAGTATTTTCAGTCCTGGGAGCAAGACTTCTCCATGTAGCTGTTAACTGGTCATATTACTCAGCGCATCCCATGTATGTTTTTGCGCTTAGAAGGGGCGGCCAGGCAATTCAGGGCGCCATACTGGGCGGAGTTCTTACCCTTATTATATTCTGTAAAATAAGAAAAATTGATTTCTGGCTATGGGCTGACATAATTTCTCCGGGGTTGATACTGGGGCAGGCAATAGGCAGATGGGGTAACTTTTTTAACCAGGAAGCTTTTGGCAGGCCGACTGACCTGCCCTGGGCTATTTATATAGAAGAGCAATACAGGCCCGAAGGTTATATAAGTTATGAATATTTTCATCCCACATTCCTTTATGAGTCAGCAGCCAATTTCTTATTATTCGCACTCATGATTTTTATGCACTGGTATTATAAAAAGAGGCCCGGAAAGTTGCCCTATGGCCTGATACTGGCTGCATATCTTGGCGTGTATTCAATTTACAGGACATTTATTGAATATTACCGTGTTGACAGCACGCTTATTGGTTCCGTGAAGGTAGTTTATATAATAAACCTGGTAACTATTCTTGCTGCAATGTTTATAGCAAACTATGTAACCAAAAAGTATAGTGAAAAAAAGAAGCTGGAAAAAGATAACAGGGAATAATAAAAAATATATTATCTTTTACTGTAGATGCACCCGCAGTAGTTTTGACGGTATAAATTCAGTTTTTTACTTAGTTCCGTCGTTTTTTTAAACCCGTCTTTTTTCTTAAAATCCGCCTTCAGGAATTTGATTTTTCGAAGAAGTGCAATTTCTTCCCCTATTGAGTTTATAGCTTTCTGGTTATTATAGGGACTTACCGTAAGGGTGGTGCCGAAGAAATCAAATCCCAGCTTTTTTGTCATATCTGCAGTTTTACTGAGTCGGATTCTGAAACATAACTCGCATCTTTTACCGCCTTCCGGTTCATCTTTCAGGTGTTTTGTAAGTTTCATCCATTTTTTCATTTCATATTCCCCGATTATAAAAGGGACGGAGTATTTATCTGATACTTTTCTGGCGCCTTCAAGTCTTTTAAGGTACTCTTTTTTGGGATGTATATTTGGATTGTAGAAAAAAAATGTTATTTCAAAATCTTTTTTTAAAAGTAAATATGGATGCAGCGAGCAGGGTCCGCAGCAAACATGCAGCAAAATACGGGGCTTTAAATCTGATTTTCCAGGCATTATATATAAATGTGATATTATTTTTGCTAATTTTATTTTCTTTAGGTATATTAATAAAAACATTTAAAAGTATCAAAGGTATTTTTTATGGGCTATAACTTTTTAAAAATTGAAGAACCTGAAGATATCGGGCAAATAAAGGCTTATACATCGAACATTTTTAAAATCCATGCCAGAATTGAAAAAACGGTCGACCAGATATTAAGAGATATAAGGTCGGGAGGAGATAGGGCAGCTTTAAAGTACTCCAAAAAGTTTGATTATTCCGGAGCTAAGAGTATTGACGATATAAAAGTCAAACAGGAGGAGATTAAGTCTTCGGCGGCAGAGGTTAGAAAGAAGTTTCCACGGCTGGTTGAGGCGCTTGAGGTAAGCTGTGAAAATATTAAAAAATATCACGCTGCCCAGTTTGAGAAAAGGGAAGGTACATGGATTATAAGGCCCGGCAAAGGAAAGAAAGTGGGTCAGATCACGATTCCCCTGGAGAGAGTGGGTGTATACATACCGGGTGGAAGATATATATACCCGTCTTCGGTGCTTATGACCGTAATCCCCGCAGTAATAGCAAGGGTAAAAGAAATTGTTATTTGCACACCGCCCGGTCCGGACGGCAGTTTGAGCAAAGTTCTTTTGTATCTTTGCGATAAATTCAGGGTTAAAGAGATTTATAAAATTGGGGGCGCCCAGGCAATAGCAGCTCTTGCCTATGGAACACAGAGCATAAAAAGAGTAGATAAGATTGTGGGTCCGGGCAATATTTACGTTACTGCAGCAAAGAAAAAAGTTTTTGGTGATGTAGCCGTAGACAGTCTTGCCGGTCCAAGCGATATAGCTATAATGGCAGATGAATCCTCCAGAAGCGATTTTATTGCAGCTGATCTGATTTCGCAGGCTGAACATGACCCCGGCTCAAGGAGTATATTGCTTACTAACAGCATGGAATTGGCTAAAGAGACAGTTGAAAGTATTTACAGGCATCTGGACTTACTTACGAGCGAGTATGGCAATGAGGTAAATATGAGTGTTATTTTAAAGTCGCTTAAAAAAAATTGTAAGATTATCTGTCATCCCGAAGAAGAAATGCTCATAAATATATGCAATATAATAGCTCCGGAACATCTTGAGATAATGGTAAAAGACACTCAGAGGATTTTAAGGAAGATAAAAAATGCAGGAGCTATATTTGTAGGGGAGTACAGTCCCGTAGCGGTAGGTGATTATATAGGAGGAACCAATCATGTTATTCCAACAAATGGAAATGCAAGATTTTCTTCACCGCTGGGCATCACCGACTTTTTAAAGAAGAGCAGCCTGACCGCCTATAATAAAAGTGCTTTAAGAAAAGAGAGAAAGTTTATAGAAGCTATTTCTGAATTTGAGAAATTATTTTCTCACAGTGAATCGATTAAAGTAAGGTTTAAGAAGAAATAGGGGAATTTGTGGGCATAAAAGTCAAACAATGGATTTTAAATATGCCTGAATATATACCGGGCAAGACCATAAATGAGATAAAAAGGGAGTATAATCTAAAAAAGGTTTATAAACTGGCTTCCAATGAAAATTTATATGGGCCTGACCCCGGTGTAATTGAGGAAATTTATAAAAACCTGAAAGATATCAAATATTATCCCGACAGCCACTGCAGGGAGATAAGGCAGAGGATCGGCGAGAAATTCGATATAGATATTAATTCAGTAATTATAGGGAATGGTACAGACCAGATTATTGAAATGATATGTGATAGTTATATTGAAACAGGAAATAATATTGTGATATCGGACCCTACATTTCTTATTTACGAAAAGTCAACTTTAAAGTGCAACGGAAGGGCTATAAAGGTCCCGCTGAAGAATTTCAGACAGGATGCGGAGAGGCTGGTAGATTCCGTTAACGATAAAACGAGGGTATTATTCCTTACAAATCCACATAACCCGACAGGCACAAATATCAATTATGAGGAATTTGATTATATTATAAAAAATATTAAAAATAATGTTCTTCTGGTTGTTGATGAGGCATATAGCGAGTATATGCTGGATAAGGATAGGGTTGATACAATTAATTACCTACCGGCATATGATAACCTCGTGGTGCTGAGGACTTTTTCAAAAGCTTACGGTCTTGCAGGGCTGCGAATTGGTTACGGGATAGCTGACAGCAAGATTGTATCTTCTCTAAACAGGGTAAGACTGCCTTTCAATGTTAATTTTATTGCGCAGAAGGCTGCCGTTAAAGCGCTGGAAAATGAGTCTTACGTAAATGAAATAAAAGATAGAATATGCAATGAGAAAAATAAGTATTACGGAATTCTTTCCGAAAACGGCATAGAGTTTATTAAATCACATGCAAATTTTGTATTGATCAGGACCGGCAGGGATACCGATGCCATTGTAGAAGAACTTCTTGGTAAAGGATTTATCGTAAGACCGGGTAAGAATATAGGACTTCCCGGGTATATTAGGGTTACAATGGCCCTTCCTGATATAAATGACATGTTCCTGGCCAGTTTTGTACAGATTGTAAATGAAGTCAGGGGTAAACGAAAATCGAAATAAAACAGTCCGCTGCCTGTTTTATTATGGAAACTAATCTATTTTTATTCTATAATTTAATATCAACAATTAAAAAGCTAAAAAAGGAGGAAAAAATGGCAAAGGTTGTTATAAAAAAGCTGACAAAGAAGTTCGAGGATGTGATAGCTGTAAACAGTATAAATGACACGGTTGAAGACAGGGAATTTACAGTACTTGTTGGTCCATCCGGATGCGGTAAAACTACTACACTGCGCATGATCGCAGGACTGGAAGAAGTGACAGAAGGTGAAATCTATATTGGAGACAGGTTAGTTAATGGCGTTGCTCCCAAGGATAGGGACATAGCCATGGTTTTCCAGAATTACGCACTGTATCCGCATATGAATGTCTATGACAATATGGCATTCGGATTGAAACTTCGAAGAATCCCCAAGACGGAAATTGAAAAGAGAGTTACCGAAGCAGCGAAAATATTGAAAATTGAAGACCTCTTAAAGAGAAGACCCAAGCAGCTTTCAGGAGGCCAGAGACAGAGAGTTGCTCTGGGAAGAGCGATGGTAAGAAAACCCAAAGTATTTTTAATGGATGAGCCGCTGTCTAACCTTGATGCGAAGCTCAGAGTCCAGATGAGAACGGAAATAGCGAAACTCCATAAAAGGCTTAATGCTACTATAATATATGTAACACACGATCAGACCGAAGCAATGACTATGGCAAATAAGATAGTTATTTTAAAGGATGGCCTGGTACAGCAGACCGGGAAATCCCAGGAAATATATGATCATCCCAATAATATGTTCGTAGCAGGATTTATAGGAAGTCCGGCAATGAATTTCCTGGATGTTACCATAACTGATAAGCTTACTTTTAAAGGTGCTGTTTTTGAACTGGGGGCTACTGATAGGGTAAAGAAAATAATAAAGGATAATAACCTGGCAGGCAGGGAAGTTGTAATGGGTATCAGGCCGGAGGATCTGGAGGACAGCCATTTTGTCCAGGATACTTCCAGCAATAATACTATTACTGCAAATGTTGAAGTCACAGAACCGATGGGTGCAGAAATCTATCTATATGTTGATATTGATGGAGTTCTTATAACTGCAAGAGTTAATCCCAAGTCTGAATATAGCAGCAAAGATAAGGCAACATTATCTGTTGATCTTGAAAAAATACATTTATTTGATAAGAAAACAGAAAAAGCTTATATATAAACCAGGCAGTTTATCAAGCATCAGATATTAACAATTTCCTGGATGTTAAATTACTTTTCAGGGTATTTATATATAAATAAGTCAAATAATTAGCCATAAAAAGCTATTTGAATCATATAAGGCAGCTTTTGTATAAAATGATGGAAAAATAGATTTCTGATTCTATCTTTGTTTATATAGCATTGGTATATATAATTCTTATATCATAAGCTAAGGGACAATTGATTATAATATTATAGTCTCAAAATGAGAGAAAATTAGCAGAGTTATTAATGAGTGTAATAATCACCGCTAATAGAATTGATGTTCTGCTGTTGGAG